>NZ_JALNUQ010000048.1:0-31759 GCF_026540875.1 Sphingomonas sp. GM_Shp_2 | reverse complement strand
AGTTCCATACCGGGCTCGAGATGACCGTTTCCGACTGCGGCATTCTCGGCATAGCCGGTGATAAAGAGAACCTTCAAACCGGGGCGAAGCGATCGGGCGGCATCGGCGACCTGTCGGCCGTTCATACCGTTGGGCAAGCCTACGTCGGTAATGAGGAGATCGATCCTCGCCCCCGACTGCAGCACCTTTACCCCTGCCGCACCATCCGCCGCTCCGATCACGGTGTAGCCAACCTCATCGAGCACCTCGTCGACTAGATGGCGAATGGTAGCTTCGTCATCGACGATCAGGACCGTACCGCTGCCGCTGTCCGGCAACGCCGCCTCATGCTCTCCGCTCTCGTTCGACGCATCGCCGCTGTAGCGCGGCAGGTAGATGCACAAGGTCGTGCCCATGCCTACCTCGGAGTAGATGCGCACCTGGCCTCCCGACTGCCGGGCAAAGCCGTAGATCATTGATAAGCCCAGCCCCGTACCCTGTCCTATCGGTTTGGTAGTGAAGAAGGGCTCGAACGCGCGCTCGATGGTGTGTGCGTCCATGCCGCAGCCTGTGTCGGTGACGCAAATCGACAGATACTGCCCTGGTGGCAGGTCCCGCTCACGCCCGCTGCGGTCATCCAGCCACTTGTTGGCCGTCTCGATGGTGATGCGGCCGCCTTCAGGCATGGCATCTCGCGCGTTAATGCACAGGTTGAGGATCGCATTTTCAAGCTGGCCGGCATCGATGTTGGCCGTCCACAGGCCTCCGGCGCCGACGATCTCCAACGTGTTCTCGGGGCCGATCGTACGTCGGAGGAGATCCTCCAGGCCGGCGATCAGCCGGTTGATGTCGGTGGGCTTGGGGTCGAGGGTCTGGCGGCGCGAGAACGCGAGCAGCCGCTGCGTCAGGGAGGCGGCACGTCGGCCGGCTCCTTGCGCCGCGAGCACGAGGCGATCGAGATCATCGATCCGGCCTTTCGCCACCCGGTGCTGCAGGAGCTCGAGATTGCCCATCACGCCGGTCAGAAGATTGTTGAAGTCGTGAGCAAGACCGCCGGTCAGCTGTCCAACCGCCTCCATCTTCTGCGCTTGGCGGAGCGATTCTTCGATCCGCTCCTGATCGGTGAGATCGCGGCCGATGATGTAGAAGAGATCGGACTTCACGTCGGGAACGGCGGTCCACATGACCGTGCGCGTGGTGCCATCGCTTGCCAGCACATGATCGACGAAGCCGGTCACCATCTCACCCTGGGCAAGCGTGGCGACGACGTTCGCCGTTTCGGCGTGATCGGCCGGATCGATAATCTCGATGAACGGACGGGTCAGCAGTTCGTCCTCGGTCCAGCCGAGCAGCCGTGTCCAGGCCGGATTGACCTGGATGAGATAGCCGTCGAGCCGAGCCGTTGCCATCAGGTCGTTGGTCAGCTGCCACACGCGGTCACGTTCGGCGGTGCGTTCCTCGACGCGCTGTTTCAGAATTTCATTTGCGGCATGAAGGTCCGCCTGACTCTTCTTCAGAGCCGCGTCGGCCAGCACCCGCTCGGTGGTTTCGGTGGTGAAGATGAACAGGCCGGCGATCTCACCATCGCCGTCGAGAACGCGCGAATAGGAGAAGGTGAACCAGGTGTCTGCCGGCCCGCGATCGGTATCAAGCTTCCATGGCAGATCGATGAACCGCTGACTGCGACCGGCGAATGCCTCGGTTATGATCGGCTCTGCCTGATCCCAGGCGTCAGCCCAGACCTCCCTGAACGGCGTCCCCATCGCCCAGCTCACTCGCGGGCCGAGCAGTGGAAAGTATGTCTCGTTGAAGAAGAAGGTAAGCTCCTCCCGTCCCCACGCCAGGATCATCGATTCCGGTGAGTTGAGGACGGTGCTGAGCGTCGCCTTCAATGCCTCGGGCCACCCGGCGGGTTCGCCTAATGGATGGCCACTCCAGTCGCGCGCCAGGATGAGACGGGTCGCTTCTCCCCCGCCAGCGAGGAAGCGGAGATGACGCGGCAGGGGGAGCGGATTAGCAATGTCGAACGCGGGCATACTGCTGGCCTGATACTTTCAAGCGTCTCGCCTGCAAAGGCTGGCATCCGTCTCGTGATCGAATGGTCGAGCGGTTTCGTCTGTCCCGTATGGAATGGTGCATTGCGAACGCCGGCTTATGGTTGCGGTGGCCACGCACCCCAAAAGACGGTCTCAGGAAGGAAGCGAGACCCATTAGCGGCCACTCGGAACAGGTTTGCGGTTTCCCAACACCGGACGCTTGTTCATTGGGGGGCAGCGGCCAATGCTATCTCCACGCCTCCACAGCGCTGCCGCCGAAAATGCTCTCACGCGGCAGGTTGAAGATGAAGTAAGGGTTCAGCTGCGGCGGCGCCCCAACAGCGTCCAGCCGCCTTCGCTGCTCCGGCGACAGCACGATTTCGAGTGATGCTACGTTCTCCCGCACCTGTTCCAGCCGGCTCGCTCCCATTAGCACCGACGAGACACCCAGTCGGCCGGCCACCCAGGCGAGCGCCACCTGCGCCATCGAGCGGCCGACATCCTCCGCCACGGCGCGCAGCTCGTCGACGATGTCGAAGTTCGTGTCCGTAAACAGCATCCCGCCATAAGGATTGTCGCCGTTGAGGCGACCGTCGCTTCCGCCCGTGTGTCCACCCGCCTTGTTCGGGACGCGGCCCGCCGGACCGAAGTCGGCGAGCTTCTCACGGCCATACTTGCCCGTGAGCATACCAAAGCAGAGCGGACTCCACGCCACCAATCCCAGGCCGAGCGCCCGTCCGGCGGGCACCAAGTCCAGCTCGACGCCGCGATCGATAAGCGAGTAACTATACTGCAATCCGATCGGTTCGGGCAGCCCGTGGACACGCGCCAGGGTCGCGATCTGCGCGACATACCAGCCGGGCGCGTTGGAGAAGCCGTAGTAGAGGATGTCGCCACGCCGCACCGCGTCGGTCAGCGCGCGCAACACCTCCTCGGCCGGCGTCGTGCGGTCCCAGACATGCGTCCAGTACATGTCAATATGGCCACTGCCGAGCCGCCTCAGCGACCCCTCCAGGCCGTCGCGGATGTTGCGCGCCGAATTGCCACCTGAGAGCGGATTGCCCTCACCGCGGGGAAAGCCGGACTTAGTCGCGATTACCATCCGGTCGCGGCCACCGCGTTCGCGCAGGAAGCGTCCAATCATCGCCTCGCTCTCGCCGCCGGAATACACGTCCGCAGTATCGATGAAGTTGCCGCCCGCCTCGGCATAGGCGTCGAAGATGGCGCGCGATCCAGCCTGATCGGCGCCCCAGCGGCCGGCACCGAAGGTCATCGTGCCCAGCGCCAGTGGGCTCACCGCCAGCCCCGAGCGGCCCAGCGTGCGAAAGTTGGTCAGGTCCATGACTCGTCACTCCTCGTTTCACTATGGAAGTAGGGTACGACCGACCGCTGGATTAGCCGTTGCGGACCACAAGGGCTTGTGAGCATGATGCATCAATGCAGCGCGGCGACCTCAACGATCTCGCGGCGTTCGCCAGCGTCGCCCGGCAGCGCAGCTTCACGCGAGCCGCTGCCGAGCTCGGTCTTTCGCCGTCCGCGCTGAGCCACGCAATGAAGGCTTTGGAGGAGCGGCTCGGCGTTCGACTTCTCGCGCGCACCACCCGTTCTGTTGCGCCGACCGCGGCGGGCGAGCAGCTCCTTCGTTCGCTCGATCCAGCCCTTACGCAGTTGAAACAGGGCTTGGCGTCGCTCGCCGACTGGCGGGACGCACCCTCGGGTACCGTGCGGTTGACCACTTTCGGTTACGCGGCGCGCACCATCCTCGCGCCCCGTCTGCCAAGCTTCCTGCTGGATCATCCCGACGTGTCCGTTGAGGTCACCGTTGAAGACAGGCTGATCGATCTCGTGGCGGGCGGCTTCGATGCCGGCATCCGCCTTGGCGAGGCGGTCGAGCGCGACATGGTGACCGTGCCGGTCGGTCCGGACCTGCGCACGGTTGTCGTGGGCACGCCAGCCTACTTCTCTCGCCATGCCCCGCCCGAGACGCCGGCGCACCTCGATCGCCACGTCTGCGTCAACTACCGCTTGCTGGGCGGCGGCGGCCTTCTGCCCTGGGAATTCGAGGAGGAAGGAAGAGACCTCAGGCTGAAGGTTTCCGGGCAGCTCATCGTCAACGACGAGGTCCTAGCGGCGGCGGCGGTGCGCGCTGGCGCCGGACTCGGCTATCTGATGGAGCACGACGTGGCCGATGAGATCGCGGATGGCCGGCTTGTTCAAGTCCTCGCGGCTTGGTGCCCGAGCTATCCGGGGTGCCGCCTCTACTACCCTGATCGCCGGGTCACTCCTGCTCTGCGTGCACTGATCAACGCGCTTCGGCTGTGACCCATTTCCTGTCACAAAAGGCCACCTGATCGGGAGAAAAAGCGAACTATCTGCGCCATATAAGCAGATTGCAGTACCCTGGCAGTAATGGAATGATGCGACGATGCGGATACTAAAATCAGCCGTTCTCGCTTTCTTTATGTCGGTATCCGCGAACGCACAGATCGCCCAGCCTTCTGCCGGTACCTATCCACGCGCGGTGGCGGCGGGGTATAAGGCAGCGCTCTATTGCTCTGGCATCTTCAACGCCGGGCGGGCCCCAGCGCAGATCGATGCTAACGAACTGACCGGCATCTATCCCGATTATGACAAGATCGTGCCGACGCTGACCGCGCAGATCAACCGCGTGCACGGGGCCGTCGCCGTTGCCTTCGATCCCGCGCTGCCGCCGCGATACGCAGTGTGGCAAGATGGCCGCGGTTGCGTAACGCTGCCGATCGGTAGCAAGGCACCGGCGAACAGCAGATCGGCGCCCCCCCCACCGATTGCGGGCGCAGACCCCCGCCCCTGGCCACAAGGCGATGCCGGCATTGCTGCGCCCCCTTCCGCGCCACTGGCCGAGCCCGTCGGCAAGGCGTTTGCGGATGAATATGGCGCGGGCGCCAAGACGGTCGGCGTGATCGTCGTGAAGGACGGCAAGGTCGTTGCCGAACGCTATGCTAGCGGGTTCGGGCCGTACGTATCGAACCGTACTTGGTCGGTCGCTAAGTCGATTGCCGGAACGCTGATCGGCCTTGCTGATGCCGGCGCATCCCAGGCGGCCGCCGCTGTGCCACAGTGGCCAGAAGGGGACCCGCGGCGATCGATCACGCTCGACCACCTTTTGCGTATGGCGTCAGGCCTTCACAGCGATACCGCCGGCAACCGCACCGACGCGATCTATTTCGGCGGAACGGCCGTGGACGAGCAGGCGGTTTCCTGGCCTCTGGAGGCTCAGCCCGGCACACGCTTCCGCTATGCGAACAACGACATCCTACTCGCGGTTTATGCCACGCGGCACAGGATCGGCGAGGACCGGTATCGCACGTTGCCGAACGAACTGTTCGGCAAGCTCGGCATGACGCACACAGTCGCGGAGACGGACTGGCACGGCAACTATATCCTTTCCAGCCAGGTGTGGTCGACCGCCCGCGACCTCGCACGGCTTGGACTATTCTGGTCCCAGGACGGGGTCTGGGCGGGCCAGCGCCTGCTGCCTGCAGGCTGGATGCGCACCATGACGGCGCCGAGCGGACCGCAACCGACGAGCGGCCCCGGCTATGGTGCGACGATGTGGCTGTTCGGCCCCCAACAGGGGCTGCCGATGGGCAGCTTCGCTGCGCAGGGCAACCGTGGGCAGTATGTGATGGTCATCCCTGCGCGACATCTGGTGATCGTTCGACGCGGCGAGGATCCGGGCGCAGCCCGTTTCGACATCGCGCGCTTCGCCGCTGATGTCGCCGCAGCGCTGCCCCCTCAGTAGGCATGTCCCTTACGGCTTTTCTTCCATTTCTACGAAGGGATTTCACTATGAAACCATGGGATCAAACCCCTAGTCAGTCATAAGCCCTCGATTGGCTTCTGCGGTCGTCCGCGACATACGCTCGGCATCTCGGGCGATCTGATCATCGTCCAGTTTGCAGCGCAGCCACCCGCACTTCGTGGAGCCTGCCGTTGTCCCTGTGGGGGAACGTCCCTCTGACTGTTCAGTCGGAATCGCCTTCTATGGTCTTCTACCGTACCGATCACGACGCTGAACAAGACCATTAATCAATTAGATAGCGCTGGCCTTCACCAAGCCCACTCAATGTGGGGGTAATCTTGATTAGACCTTGGTCATGGGCGTTTGGTGTAGCTGCGTTGGGTAGCGCTGCACCGCTTGGCGCGGAATTGAACGTGCCCATCGCAACCCGCGTCGTTTCGTTCGTTCAGCCCGGACCGTCGGGCATCGTCACTGCCGCAATAGTGTTTGAACCAGGCAACGGCGCCTCGGAGGCCGAGGCGAACGCGATCGAGCGTGCCATCGGTGCAGGAATAACAGCAGGACGGGCCACCATCCGGGTAAAACGCGTGCCGATTGGGGCGATCGGCGCATTATCAGGCTACCGCGTCGCGTTCGTTACCGCCGGTCTTCGCAGCGAACACAGCACCATTGCGGCCGCGGCAGCGAGATCATCAGTCCTCACCATATCGTCTGATCCCGCATGCGTGCAATCCGGCCGTTGTGTCGTCGGGGTCACTTCTGCCCCCAAGACGCAGATTACGATCAACCGCGCTGCTGCGCGCGCCACGAATGTTCGGTTCGGTTCGGCATTCCTCATGCTGGTCAAGGAAATTTGATAATGCCCGCCATTCTTCCCGCCATCAGGCTGCGGGCCATTCTTGCGGCTGGCATTATCCTGTGCCCCTCGGCTGCCATGGCACAGGCCGTCGATTATCAGGCATTGCAGGATACAATCGGCGAGCCTGTCACCACCAGCGTTGCCGGAAAGCCGCAACGTGCCTCAGAGCTGCCGGCCTCCACAATCATCATCACGCGGACGGATATTGCCCGCTCGCCTGCCCGTGACGTTCCAGGGTTGCTGAAAACCTATGCCGGCATCGACGTGAACCGTTGGACGGCGGGACAAAGCGACGTCGCAGTACGTGGCGGCGTCCAGACCTACAATGCAAGGCTGCTTGTTCTGGTCGATGGCAGGCAGGTCTATCTTGACCATTACGGCATGACGAATTGGAACTTGCTCGGCGTTCAGCTTGAGGAGATCCAACAGATCGAACTGGTCCGTGGTCCGGCAAACGCACTGTTCGGCTTCAACGCTGCAAGTGGCGTGGTCAACATCGTCACCCGTCGGGCAGGCGCCGCTCCATCTTTGACGGCGACAGCAGAGCTCGGCAATCATGACATCGGCAAGGTGGCAGGTGCCGTACGGCTACCGATGACCCCGTCAATCGGCATCAGGCTCTCCGGAGCACATGCCCGCGAAGACGAACGTGACATCCCGGCGTCGCTGATACAGCCAGCAATGATTGCAAACGTTGCAAGTGATCAGATCGCTGGGGATGTCTCGGCATCCTTCAACGGACTGGAAGCCGTACTGGGTGGTGGGTATGCCTCCAACAGCCAGATCGAATACTTACCCAGCCAGCTGCTTTCCAACCAGGATTACAGCAGTCACAATCTTCATGCATCTGCCGCTCACGATACATCATGGGGTGGAATTACGCTTAACGGGTACGTCAATTGGCTGACTGCGAAATACGGTATCGGCACGACCGTCGATGCCAGTGTTCCGATCATCTTCAAGAACCGGATCATCGTTACCCAGGCGTCTTCGATCCTGCGCTTGAGCACGGCTGGTACGCTACGCGTGGGCGTTGAATACCGTAACAACAGGCTTGCCTCGATCGACCAGTTTTCGGATGTCGTCTCCTATGACGTTGCATCCGCTAATGCGCTGCTCGATGTTCATGCCAGTGAACGCATTTCGATCACCGCAGCAGGTCGCCTCGAACGTCTCTGGCTGAGCCAGTCCGGTGCCGTTCGCCAGCCAGCGTATGACGATCCGCGCGATTTTGATCGCGCTTTCACCCGCTTCAGCTTCAACGCTGCGCTGCTTGTCCACGTTGATGCGCGCAATCTGTTGCGGCTGAACGGCGGGCACGGCTATCAATTACCGTCACTGGTGAATTTCGGCACACGGCTCCCGATCGTAACACCATCCCCTATTCCAGTTTTTGTCACTGGCTCTCCTCGTATGAGCCCGGTTGGAATATGGAGCGGCGAGCTCGGTTATGTTCACACCTCTGGCGACACGCGCTTGGAAGCGACGGCGTTCGTCACGCGCACCAACAATGCCATTGCCTCCCCCGGAGACGGCCTACAGACTGAATTATTTCTGTTGCCTACCCCGTCCCTCGTCGCGCGCTTCAGAGCCATCGGCGATTATACCACTTACGGCACATCCATTTCGGTGTCGGGGATAGTCGGTAGACTAACGTGGCGGGGCAATTACACCTGGACGCATACCGATGAGCAACTCGGCTCGCTGGTCCAACCGATACCCTATGCCTTATCGCCGGAGTCGACGACCCCGGTTCACAAAGCCAACATCGTAGTTGGGTATGCAATCGACCGGCTGTCGCTTTCTGGCGTCGCCCGTTACACCTCTGCGACCCGGCAATTCGCGTTTTCTTCCGAACCGAGACTGATGCTTTACCGCGTCAACGACGCAGTCGCGCTCGATGCACGGGCTGGCTGGCGTCTCGCTCCAGCCCTTGAACTATTTGCTGCTGGCGAGAACCTGACGCTGGCTGCAGGCTCCGCAGGCTCACCGATTCCCGCGGACCGTCGTGTGCGAGCAGGAGTCCGCGTTGCGCTTTGACCAGCTTTCTCGGCTGTCGGATCGGCTTGAGTGGAAGCTCAAGCTGGCCGACCGGCCAATATCCGGAAAGGTGGCGGCGACGCCGCTCATCATGCTCGTGCTGTTCGTTGTCATGGCCGCGGCCAGCACAACAGCGCTGCTGATCGTCGGGCGTGGCGTAGATCACATCGTCAACCGCGATATGCGCGACATCAGCCAGTTGAACGCAATCACGCAACGGTTCGATACCGCCAACTCGAATGTGTATAACCTCCTTGTTACGAAGGCAGCATCTTCGGGACTAACGATCGACGCGCAGGTAAAGGCCATCAATGGCGATCTGAACGGCGTGCGAACGGCGCTGATCGATTATCAGCGCAATCACCGTGAGCAGGAGGCGGTGCTGGGAAACGTAGTGTCCGAGCTGGACCGCTACAGGGCCAGCGTAGATGTTTTGACATCAATGTTGGAGGTTGATTTCGCCAGTGCCGCTACAATGGTAGCGCCTTTTCGCAGCAACGCACAACGCATCGACAATCAGATCCGGCACGTCGCGGACGCTGGGGTGCGCCAGGCGAACGAGAGCGCCCAAAGCGCGCTGCTGGCAACCCGTATCACTATAGCTATCCAGTTGCTGGTCCTGTTCATAGGAACGGGGCTGAGCCTGTTGATGGCCTATGTGGTCGGGCGCTCGATCGTACGCTCGGTCGCTGGCATCGCTGCGGCCACGGACTCTGTCATGAACGATGCCGATGTGGATCTCGCAGCGCTACAGCGTAGAGACGAACTCGGGCTCGTAGTGAACGCCCTTGCTGCCTTTCAAAAACAGCGCAAAGAAGCAGCGCTTCTGGCGCAACAAGCAGCTATCCTGCACCAGCAAGCGGAGGCGACGAAGCAACAGCAGGCGCAGGCAATTGCCGAGATGGAGGAACAGGCCCGGCGAGAGCGTGAGAAAACGCTGGCAACGCTGGCGGAGGCATTTGAAAAGCAGGTCAGCGGCGTCATCCGGGATGCGCAGGAGGCGATGGAACTCTTGGAGGTCAATGCTGTCTCGTTGCGGGAGGCGATCAACGGCAACCGTGCACTTGCTCAGCAACTCGACGATATTGCCCAGCTTTTCGCCACCGAAATGCATGAAGCCGGGCAACAGACACATTCGCTTGCACGTGCATTCGAGGAAATAGATCGTGAAGTTGCTGGCACCAGCCTCGCTGCCCGGTCGATCAATGACCACGCGCAGAGCGCGAACGAAACCGTCGGGTTGTCGCAAGTCCAAGCTGCCAGTATCGAGCAGATTGTAGATGTAATTACGGCCATTACGAAACAGACTAATCTCTTGGCGCTCAACGCGACTATTGAAGCCGCCCGCGCTGGCCCCGCCGGTGCCGGCTTTGCCGTCGTCGCAGCCGAGATAAAGTCGCTGGCCATGCGCACTGGCGCAAGCGCTGGTGACGTTCGCAGTAAGATCGAATCCGTCCAAGGTCATATCAAGTCTGTTGTTGCCAGTACCGGAAGCTTGTCTGCGCTGATTGGCAGTCTGGATGATGGTGCCAGCCGCGTAGCCCACATGTCCCGAGGGCAAAGCGATGCAATAGATCAAATCAATAGGCGCATTATCGCCGTAGAGGAGCGCAGCCAAATGCTTGCTGAGGCCAGCAAGCAGATAAACTCCTCCGCCATTCAGAATCTTGCTTCAGTAGGAAAGGTTCAAAATTCAGGAGGCATTTTGAAGCACACACTTAAGGTTTTGGCAGATGACGCTCACGGATTCATGCGGCATTTCTCTCGATAATCATGGTAGAAGTGACTGCTTACGGAAGAAGGTGACACTTATATCTGAATATATTTCATCGTCCGCACGGTAAAGCCTGCGCTGGGATAGCGCAGACCTGCCACAATTTCCAGTTATCGCTCATGCGCTCCGCGCACCGTGCCACCCAGTCGCGGATCGCAGATTCAGCGACCATCAGTTCGGCAAACCAGAAGCCGCCAGCCCGAAAGCGGCTCAATTCAACCCGTCGTGACACCCGACGCTAGGATGACAGCTACTCGGCCGGTTCTTGCCAGTCTGCGTCCAACCGATAGGGCGCGAGAAGCAGACATCTGTATAGATAACCGTTGGAAACGCTAAGACCCACTTTCGGCCGTTCAGCCTGCCTCACTCATTTCCCGACTTCATCCATTCGTTAAGCCGAACGGCGCGACAGCTCAGTCGCGATGCTGAGCCGGTCGATCAAGCCTTTGATGGTTGGGCCACTTAAATCGCAGGCAAGTGGCGGCTCACCTTTGTCTTCGGGAGCTGGACGAGTTCGGGCTGCATGAAGTCGTAGTTGTCCGGTATGTCGAGGCAGATCACGCGTTTGCCCCCGAGAGCCGCCCGGAAGCGTGGCTGCAGCTTGTTGCAATGCGCCTCCTCCATGACGAAGATAACGTCGGCCCATGCGAGTAACTCGGCCGTGAGCGGATTGTCGGCGTTGTGCTTGGTGCCGGCAGAGTCCATCTCCAAGTTCTCCCGGCACGAGAACACCTGTTTCGGCCGTGGGGCTGCGTAGCATACGAACAGCACCATCCGAATGCGGGGATGCCTCAACCCTGGCACCTACACGCCGCGCCAGGCGAGCGGGCCTGGGGCCGCGTCAGCCGAGAAGTCGATTTGGAGGACGCGACGCCGTCGCGGCGGATCGGCCGCGAGCGAGGCGTGAACGATCGACGTGGCGTAGAGCCAAACATCACCCCGTTCAGCAAGACAGAGCCGCTCGCCTAAGGTAGTCACAACTCGTCCGATCTCTGCTTCGGGCAGGCGCCCCAATCTATGCGAGCCGGGCACGATGCGTAGCGGCGCGTTGCGCTCGTCAACCGCATCGAGGTGCACGCGCAGCGTCACCATGCGCTCGAGGATCTCGAATGGCGGCTCCACCTGGATCAGCCCGGACTTCACCGTCCACGGACCGTACCCCTCCGTGTCGATACGCTCCTCGACGACGATCGTGCGGTCTTGGTGCCAGCCGAGCGCCCAGTTCCTCTCTGCGGTCTTGTCGAACAAGATTGCACGTACGGGGCGAGCCTGTTCCCCAAGCGCAGACACCGCGATCACGCCAATCGGTCCAGCGTCACCAAGGAAGGGTTGCAGCTGCCGCCCCTCCCCTATCCGCACGCCCGGCCTGCTCGTCGGCAGCGCGACCAAGGCAGTCTCGAGGCGACCGCACGCACCTTCGTCCAGAGCTTGCGCGAACAGCTGGGCTCCATCATCGTTGAGGGTAAGGTCAGCGGAGCGGCGGATGGCTGAGAGCATGAGGCTGAGGCTAGTGCGACCTGCCCTCGGCGTCGACCCGGACCCACAATACGACATTCGCCGGTCGTTTGGCGCTGCCCAACTTCGGACATCCATTCATGTTTGCACGACACTTTAACCAGCGATGGCGGAAATATTGAGACGTGGGACTTTGTGGCAATTCCTGCGGTGAGAGCTGAACGGCAATTTTTATCGAATGCGACGTTTGCGATCCGTAACGCTCAACGCCGTTAGACGGGCGAGACTGGCCGATTGCCGACAGACCGGCTCCAATCAGACGGTCGCGGTCACGTACCTGCCGGACGGCGTTCATAGGCCGGTATTTCTGGACCTCGACATCCACGCGATGCCATAAAGCCTTATGCCTTTGTTCAACTCAAAAATTATCCGAAACGCCGTCGCCGCTTACGCTTGGCGCCCGACTCCCGACCAGACCGCCGCAGCTCAAGAATGGGCAGCCATGGCCTCTGATCCGGGGATTGACCTTAAGAACGAGAGCCAGCTCGAACAGGAATTTAACCATGTCGTAATGCAGCGGGTGCTGGGCTATGCCGTGTCTCGCCCGGGCGCGCCCGGCACAATGGAAGCCAAGCAGAGCATCCCCGGCGGCACGATTGTTGATGTCGCGCTCGGCCATTTCGCGCCGAGCGAGGCACGGATCGTCGCCCCGCTGGAACTGAAGGGCCCGAAGGTCGCGCTTGATCGCATCATGCCAGGCCGCGCCAAGACGCCGGTCCAGCAAGCTTGGGACTACGCGATGGATGCGCCGGGTGCGCGCTGGGTGCTGGTCTGCAACATGCGCGAGCTCAGGCTCTACGCGTTCGGCCATGGTCGCCAGCTTCACGAGAGCTTCGACCTCCGCAAGATCGACCAGCTGGACGAGCTCCTTCGCCTACGGCTGCTTCTGGGCGTGGACCGGCTGCTCACCGATGAGACCACGCTGCTGCTCGATTGCAGTGCGCAGGCAGATCGGGACGTCACTAACCAGCTCTATCGCGACTATAAGGACGTGCGCGCCCAGCTGATGACCTTCGTTGCCGCTCAACACCCTGCGATCGGCACCGAGGATCGCATACGCCTCGTCCAGACCGTGCTCGACCGCCTGCTGTTCATCGCCTTCGCCGAGGACAAGGGCCTACTACCGCAGCGCAGCCTAGCCCGGGCGACTACCTACACCGATCCCTATTATCCGCGTCCCAAGTGGGAGCAGGTCGCCAAGCTGTTCGAATGGATCGACAAGGGCGCCCCACCGCACAACATCCCGCGCTACAACGGTGGCCTGTTCGCTGCCGACTCTCTGATCGACGGCCTCGCTCTTCCCGATCACCTTGTCGAGCAGTTCGGCAAGATCGCCGGCTATGACTTTGCGAGCGAGGTATCGGTCACTATCCTCGGCCATATCTTCGAGCAGTCGATCACCGACATCGAGAACGAGAAAGCCGCTGCCCAGCTCGAGGCGCCGCCGTCCTCACCGAAGAAGAAGCGCGAGGGCGTCGTCTACACGCCCGATTTCATCACCCGCTTTATCGTCGAACAGACGATCGGTCGCCATCTTTCCGAAATCAGCGAGGCGTTGCTGCCGGGCCTCGGCAAGCGCGGCAAAGACGGGGAAATCATCTGGCGCAATAAAAGCTCGGCGGAGGCCGATTACTGGTCCGCCTATCTCGATCGCCTGACCACGCTCCGCATCGTTGACCCCGCCTGCGGATCGGGCGCCTTTTTGATCGCGGCGTTCAACTTTCTCCAAGCCGAGCAGAAGCGGGCGCGGGACCGGCTGAGCGAGCTTCGCCCCGGCATCCTGACTCATGCGTCACCGAACGCTGATGTCGAGATCATCACCAACAACCTGTTTGGTGTCGACGTCAACGCGGAATCGGTGGAGATCACCAAGCTCGCTCTTTGGCTGCAGACCGCCAAACGCGAGCGCGCGCTCGAAAGCCTCGACGGCAACATCTTCCACGGTAACAGCCTAGTCGAGGATGCCGCCTATCATCCCCGCCCGTTCGACTGGGCGACACGGTTTGCAGCCGTTATGGCCGAAGGCGGGTTCGACATCGTGCTAGGCAACCCTCCTTACGTACGCATGGAATTGCTAAAGGTAATCAAGCCGCACCTGCAGGCGCGCTTCGCCGTCGCCAGCGATCGTGCCGATCTCTACGCCTATTTCTTCGAGCTTGGAGTTAAACTGCTGAAACCTGGCGGGCAGTTAGGCTTCATTTCGTCATCCTCTTTCTTTCGCACCGGATCGGGCAAGCCGCTGCGCACCTTCCTCGCGGAGAAGAGCAGGATCGAGAGCATCGTCGATTTCGGCGATCTCCAGGTGTTCGAGGGGGTAACCACCTATCCGGCGATCGTCACGCTGCGGAAAGGTTCCGGAACCGCGACTGACGAAGCGCTGCGCTATCTTACCGTTCGCGCCTTGCCCGATGACCTCGGCAAGGTGTTCGACCAGGAGGCGCGATCGATGCCGCACGATCGGCTGAGCAGCGGCACCTGGCGGTTCGAGAGCGACCTGCTCGATACGATCCGCGCCAAGATTGCTTTAGGGCGGCCAACACTGGCAGAGGTTTATGGCGCACCGCTTTACGGCATCAAGACTGGCCTCAACGACGCATTCGTCCTGACACGCGAGAAGCGCGACGCGATCATCGCCAACGCCCGACCCGGCGACCGTTCCGCCGACCTGCTCAAGCCGTTCCTAATCGGCGAGAACCTCAAGCGCTGGCATGCCGAGAGCGACGATCTTTGGCTGGTCTACACGCCGAAGAACAGCATCGACATCGACGATTATCCAGCTCTTCGGGATCATCTGATATCCTATCAAGAACGACTTGAGGCACGCGCGACGAGACAGCACTGGTGGGAGCTGCAGCAGGCACAACTCAGGTACCAGCCCCATTTCGACGAGCCGAAGCTAATCTGGCCGCACTTTCAAAGCCGAGGGTCTTTCAGCATCGAAAAATCGCCGTTCTACCTGAACAATAAATGCTTTTTCATCGATCGACCGGATGAGGCGTTGGCGGCCTATCTCAACAGTCGGTTGGCCTGGTTCATCCTGACCTCGATCGCCCGCATAAAGCAGGGCGGATATATCGAAGCCGAGGCTCAATATGTCGGTACGTTACCGATCCCGTTTCAAGGCGGAGATGAGGCTCTGGCGGCGCTAGGCCGTGCCGCCGCCACCGACCAGGCCGCGCTGGTCGATTTGGTCGCATCTGTTCGCCATCGCCTCGACGATTTTGGAAACACGAAAGGCTTTGGCTCCGCCTTTGCTGCGTGGCCGTCGCTGACATTTGCCGATCTTAGAGCGGCGCTATTGAAGCGCTTCAAGATCACCATACCGGTTAACGACCGTGACGAATGGGAGCGGTGGTTCGAGGGCAAGCGCGCCGAGGCCGCAGTACTGCGACGACGTATCGCCGAGGCCGAGGCCGGGATCGACGCGCGAGTCTACCGCTTGTTCGAGCTTACGCCGACTGAGATCGCAGCAGTTGAGGGTTCGTTGGCCGTCACCTCACCGGCGCTCACCCTTGCCGGCTATGAGGCTATCAGTGCGGTTGAGGGCCTAAGCCTTTCCGAAGAGGCGCGTGGCCGGCTGGCCGCCGCTTGATGGTCGGCGATCGCTACGAGACCGGCAACGACCCCGCTTGCTATCCCGGTTCCAAGGTCCTTCGAAACATTCCCGACCTGCGGGATCTGGCTGAGCTGGACGCATTCGAAGTGGAGGCAGTCGGTGCGCGAAGCCTCCAACCGCCTCCGATGGGCGCCTTCGACCCAAGTCATTATCGGGCGCTTCACCGTCATCTTTTTCAAGATGTATATGAATGGGCCGGCGTGGATCGCACGATCAGGACCGGAAAGGGCGGTAATTGGTTTTGTTATCCGGAATATATAAACGCTGAGATGGTGAAGCTGTTTGCGACGCTCAATGCGCCTGCATTCCAGCCTGGATCCGATGTTGAGAGCTTCGTTTCGGCAGTCGCCGATTTCCTCGGCGAGCTCAACGTCATTCATCCCTTCCGCGAAGGCAACGGTCGCACCCAGTTGCTCTTCGTTCGTCAGTTGGGCTTGCGTGCCGGCCACCCATTTCGTTCGGAAAATATAGAGGCGGACGCGTTTCTTAACGCGATGATCCTGAGCTTTCATGGTCAGATGGAGGCTTTGATCGATGAACTAGAACGTATGTTGGCATAACATGCAAACGCGGCCTCAATCTTTGAGGCACGAAATATTTGGCCGGTCCGCGACAACTCGTGAATCAAGCTGCGATTGGCCGTACAATCGCAAAGGATGGGAAAGGCGATGTAAAGCCATTTTGCGTGAACTGCGCCCCCTAGATCTTTTGACCCATACCCGGACATTCAGCGGCGACTTTCCCCTTGCCGGAAGCAGACGCTTGTTCATCTCTGCAGGTACGAACTAATTCCAGTTAATGGGTCTGCACCGGATGACGGGCATTTCCCGGCAGATGATCTGACGCGGACTTTTGACACGGCTGACCTCGCAGAAAACGGCCATCTGCACGTTAATGTCATAACCGGACGGTTGTGACGCCGGGCGGGCCGGCAGTTCGATCGTCAACGCCACCATACGAGGTTAGCGCAGACCCGCGTTCCAACCTGCCTCGTGCGCTTCGTGACCGGCCTTCGTCGCCCGAAATCCTACGGTATCATAAGTCTCGCATGTGGCAGGCTCGATCCATCCCTTTGCGACCAGCGCCGCCTCGGTGCCGGCACCAACGCCCGGCCATTGCCCGCGGTCCTCGACGGTATTGAGGCAAAGTGCCTTCAGCACCTTGAACTCGCGTCGTGAGGGCAGGTCCGTCATCACGTCCTCCTAGTTGCGCCAGGCCTGACGCAGCTCCTGGTCGAACCAGCTTTCAGCATCCTCAAGCGGGCCGAGCGTCGATTGAAACTGAAAATGGGCCGCACCGCACCGGCCCAAAACCCAACGATGGAATGCGCTGAAGGAAGGCATCTCGCCCGAGCCGGGTTGCACGCCGTGTGCTGCGGCCCAGTCGTGCGTGAACTGCCGGATCGCACGCTCGGCTTCCGGCCGCTTCACCGTTCCCGGTTTACCTCTCATTGGCGCGCACCTCGCCAGCCTTGCGGATCGTCACGCCATTATGCCCGCAGTCGATCCCGAAGACGATGCGATCTACCAGCTCGCCATCCAGATGCAGCGCACGGGCAATATCCACCGTCAGGAACTCGCGCGCGTTACCGGCCGGCTCCGCTTCCATCGCCTGATTCAAATACCGTTCGACCGCTTGCGCGGCATCGTTGAAGCTCGCCTGCTTTCGCCGGCGCGCATCATTTCGTCCACTGTACGGGTCACGCGGGACGCGGACAGGATAGGTCTTCATCGTGCGATGCCTCCGCGTCAATCATTACGACATGGGCAAGCAATCGGCTAGAATGTTCACCTTACGTATCACCCGCCCATAGGCTATTATGGTTCGGAAGGCGGGTGCCGAAATGAACCTGTATACTCATGCCGATTGGAAGCGCTTTCGCGGCGAAGTCATCAAGCTGGACGGCGATCGATGCGTCCGCTGCTCACGCGGTCATAACGATGTTGTCCTTCAGGTCCACCACAAACGCTACATTCCTGGCCGCAAGCCTTGGGAATACGCGCATTCCGAATGCGAGACGCTGTGCAAGGGATGCCATGCTGAAGAACATGGAATCATCATGCCCACCAGCGATTGGTGCCTATTGGGAACAGACGATCTGGGCGGTCTGAACGGCAATTGCGAATTGTGCGGCACGGCGTTGCGCTACTCCTATGCGATCGTGCATCCGAGCTGGGGAGCGATGGCTGTCGGCACCGACTGCTGCGACAAACTGACCGGCACCACCGATGCCAGCGAGCATCATGACAAGATGCTGAAGGATCGGGGCAAGCTGAAACGCTTCGTCTCCTCGCCGAGCTGGAAGACGCTGCAATCCGGCGAACAGAGCATCGTCCGCGCCGGCATCGCTGTTCGCATCAGCGAGGCCGATGGAAAGTTCTATATCGGATTGGGGCCGGCGCGCGGGAAGGCGTCACACGACAGCCTGATCGATGCCAAGATCAAGGCTCTTGAACTGATCGACACCGGGGAGGCCGCGGATTACCTTCAGAAACGCCGTCACAAGGAACTTGCCCGTCTGCGCGGGCACCGGGCGGTAGGTGTCACGTCCGAACGGTTGTGACACCGCGCCGACCGCCGTCTTCCCGCCGCCTCGACCCAAACGCGGGCACTTCGCGGCACCTCGCCCATGCTCGAAAAGCGGTCATTCGTTCATCGGATGACACAGAGGCGCTTCTACAATCGCGCGAACAGTCCATAGTGCAACCATGCGGTACTGGTGGGTGAATCACGCGCAGACGGTGCGACAGGAACGGGACGGCGGCTACCTGTGGTCACCCGTTGCCGAAGCGAACGGAGCCAAGAGCCGGTTCTACGACAACATGCGCCGCGCGGCGGCCGGCGACGTGGTCCTCTCCTACGCCGAAGGCCGCATCGGAAGAGTCGGCATCGTGACTGACTTCGCGATCAGCGCTCCAAAGCCCGAGGAGTTCGGCACCATCGGCATCTACTGGAGCGCCTCTGGATGGCTGCTTCCGGTTCAATGGCTGGACGCAGCGCTCGCCGTCCGCCCGAAGCAGTTGCTGGACCAGCTGGCTCCACTGCTGCCCACGACCCATTCACCCATCCAGCCTACGTCAGGGAATGGCAATCAGAAGGCCTATCTCGCCGAGATCGACAAGGCCGTGGTCGACGTGGTTCTGGCTGCGGCCCACTTCCCTGCCGTCGACCTTCTCGCCGCTCCCACGCGTACCGCGGCCGACTTCGCCACGACGCTCGACGACGTCGTCGAGCACAACATCCAGAACGACATGTCGCTGGATCAGACTATGCGCGAGCAGCTCGTTCGCGCGCGGCGAGGACAGGGTCTGTTCCGCAAGCGCGTCCTGGACGTCGAGCCGATCTGCAGGATCACGGGGATCGCCACGCCGAACCTCCTCATAGCCAGCCACATCAAACCGTGGCGCGCTTGCGGCACTGCCGCCGAGCGCCTCGACGGAGCGAACGGCCTGATGATGGCGCCCCACGCGGACTTCCTCTTCGACCGTGGGCTGCTCGGCTTCGAGGAGGACGGTCGTCCGATGTTCTCATCCAAGCTGACGGACGCGGACGCCGACAAGCTGGGCATGCACGTCGTGCAACGTCCTCCGCCGAAACCGCTGAGTGACGGCAGCCAAGCCTATCTGACCCACCACCGGGCCAATGTCTTCATTTCATAATAATGTGGTCCATCACAGACCTTCGCCACACAACACGCGCAGCATCGTCACCTCATGTTAGCTGGGGCTTGATGATCCGCAGAAGGTAGGCTCTCCGGCGACTCGAACGATCAGACTGGCTTGTCGAGCTGCGCCATCTCGATGGCACGAAGCGGACGCCGTTCGAGGTTGAAGGTGTCCACGAACTTGACCGCAGCGCCGCCGGCGAGGTCGGATCCGAAATCGCCATCGAACCGCCACAACGGGTGGATTATCAGAAAGACGTCCCCGTCCTTCTTGCGCTCGCGCAGCGCCGGAAGGCCCGACTGGGAGTGGATCTCGGCGATGAGCGAGTCCGGGCGCATGCCTGCAACTGCCTGCGCCAAGGCGAAGGCGCGATCGCTCCATCCAATCGTCTCGGCGAGATCCCGGTCCTTGACGTCCAAGCCGGCGCTGTATCCGGGCGTCACCAGCGCCCGTAGGTATGCAAGACCGAGGCGCCAGTCGAGCAGCCCATGATACGAGCGGTTACCGTACCGCTGTATGCACCGGTAGCAGGACGTCTGGCAGCGGGCGGCATGGTCGCCATCCTGTTCGACGCGCAGGAAGTCGGCAAGCGGCCAGACGGTCCGATCCGCTAGCGTCTCCCGGATCAGGTGCACGATGTGAGGCGTGCCGTCGCTGCGGTCCTCGCCTAGCCGCCGGCACAATCCCGAACCGTTGATCAGCGAGTCCGCGATCTGGAGCATCGGCTTGCCCTCGCGCAACCGCGGCTCCAGCGGCTCGAACTCATCGGAGGCAACGTCGAGATTCAAGGCGGCCTTCTGCACCAAGATCTGCGTGGCACTGATGGCAGCCGCGCGGGTCGGGAGATGGCTGAACTCCCCCTTGCGGGCCACCCGGTCCAGGCTCAATCGAACGTCGAACGCCATCAGTTCGAGATAGAGTGCGTCCGTCTCCTTCTTGGCGATCAATCCGAAGGTGCGCTCCGATGCTGGATCGTCGTTCCAGCGCGTGCGCGATGCGGCCAGCTCCCCCACGTCGATCGCCTGCGAGGACAGCAGTCGCGTCGATGCCATGCGGGGCACTCGCACATTGGTGTCCTCGGCGTTGCGCACGGTGAACCGCGTCGGCTGGCCGAGATCGTCGTCAACGCCATCGTTGAGCTGCATGATGGTGACCCCTGCACCACGACGCACGCGCAGGTTGCCGGCATCCACTACCGATCCAGCGTGCAGAACCGTGGCGACGGTCCTCACTGCCATCCTGCCGACCGTATCGAGGTCGGTCTCGGCCGCCTTGAAGTCGGTCCTGAACGCCGCCGGCGTCACGTAATCCTGGAAGGCGTCGGGTTCGATTTCGGTCCCGCAATCCTCGCACGGACGTGCCGATTGCGGACGGCCGTTACTGTAGCGCGCAGAACCGCAGGCTGCGCACAGCGCCACCTGATGAGTCGACTCCACCCAGTCCGACAGGCTCTCCAGAACCATGTCCTTTCCACGACGTTCCGGAGGAGCGAGCGTGCCGCTGAAGCCGACCACCTTGTGCCGCTGCTTGTCCTTCGTGAGTACGGCGCCCGGTGCGAACTCGAACACCGCGGTGTCGAGATCGCGATCCATAGTGGACCACTTATAGTCCGTGTCCTTCTCGTCCGTCTCGGCCCGCAGCCCCAAATAGAGCTGACGCACGCGCGTCGGCATTCCGTACATAGGGAGGAGGCCGCGTTCGGCGAGGAACTGCGCGAGACCCTGCCGATTGGCGGGCTTGAACTCCCGCTGCTTCTCGATCGCCTGAATTAGGCCCTCGACGCTCGCCGCGGCTCGAATGCGGTCACGCTGTTCCAGGTCGATGCACGCCGCGTCGATGAAGGAGTCCCGCACGGCAGTCGTGGCCTCAAGCGCCCCTCGCAGGCGCTCGCTCCACTTGAAGCCATCCGGGTCGTCGTAATACTCGTCCGTTGGGACGTACTCACCATGGACGTCTGGCGGAATCAGGAAGTCGCCCGGATAGCCGCCACCTTCATCCACGATGTCGTCGCGCACCTTCTGGAATGCCGCTCGCAACCAGACCTTGTTAAGCAGTCGCGCGGGGATGGGATCGTGGCCAGTTGCGAGGAACGGTGGCGGGGGCGGATCGCCGGTGATCGCCGCGGGATGGGCGAAGTAGTAGGCATCGTGGCTTCGCCCGCGGCAGAAGGTGATGACGAAGGAGAAGGCCTGACCGCGGCGACCGGCGCGACCGACGCGCTGCTGATAGTTGAACCGCTGCGGCGGCATGTTCGCCTGGTACACGGTCTGGAGCGATCCGATGTCGATCCCGACCTCCATCGTGGTCGTGACCGAGAGCATGTCGATCTCTCGTGCCAGTTTCGCGACCTCGCCCATGTCGTCGACGAAGACGCTCTTGAACTTGCGCAGTCGGTCCGAGAAGTCGTCGGTCTGCCCCGTCAGTTCCTCGCATCGCAGGCGGAAGCGCGCCACGCCGTCCTGCTGCCCGCGAACGATGCGCCGACCCAGGAAGTTCGCCGCCCAGAGCTCATCGACGTTCCCGGAGCGCTCACTCGACAGCGGCTTGTAGCACCTCGTGCAGCTGCCCATCCCACGGTGCAGGTGGACGCGCTCGCACGACCCGCAGCGCCAGTAGGGATCACCTGACTGCGCGATCCGTAGGAAGACCTTCCCGACACGGACGATGCCGTTGATGTGACCATGCTTGGTGAAGGCATCCAGAACGTCATCCAGTTCAGGCAGGGCAGCTGGGCCGTGCAACGCGTCGGCGAACTTCCGCACCCGGTTCGTGACTGGCACCTTCTGCGCGCTGTCCCACTCCGTCACCTTCGCGTCGTTAAAAAACTTGTTCTCCTGCACGCGCGTCGCGCTGGCGAACACGCGGAGCCACGCGTCGAGCCGATCGACTGCTTCGGCTGCGTCGCGGCTGATCGACGGATACGCAAGGCCCGTCTCCTCCAGCGCGAAGAAGGTGTTGGCGAAGATGACGTCGTCCACAAGCTCCATGAGCTCCTCCCGGATCGCCACCCCGAGCTGCTGCTGCGCCGTGTCGTCGAGCCAGGAGGCATAGCTCACCACCTCGCCGGTCATGTCGAACGCCTTGTACCAGGGCTCGTTCTTGTAAGGCTTGCGTCCGACCTCATCGAACGGGTGGATCCCGAGGCTGACATACTCCTTGATCAGCGCGCCGACGCCCTCGGATACGTCCTTGTAGGTGAACAGCCTCTCCAGCTGCACCTTGTGGTTCTCGGTGGAGACCTGCGGATCATGCGTCTGCGACCCGAGCTGCTGCAATACCTTCGCGGCCTCGAGGGCCTTACCCTCGGCGATCAGCTTCTGGTACTCCGCCAATGCGGCCGTTGGATCGACCTTGGTAGCGGCCGCCCGGACGAGATAGTCGCGGGCAACGGTCACCAGGATCTCGCGACGGAGGTCGCGTAGATGCAGCCTCTCGATCTCGAGCGATTGGTTGGCAGCGTCCTGCCTGCTGTCGGAGAACACGATGCTCTTCGCCTCGGCTCCCACAGCATGCAGCAGTTCGAACAATTCCGTCGCCACGAGTTGCGACGCCTTGCTGACACCGGTGCGGAACGCGCGGATCGGCGACCGCGAGCGGGAGTTTGCCCGCCGGTTGGAATAGTCGGTTCCGCACTTCGGACAGCAGAAGGGCTGCGCCGTGCGTCGCCCGTTGGGCGCCGCCGCCGGTGACTGAAAATACAGGCGCCCGCCGATCCGGTTGTCCGGCACGTCGGCACCGAGCGTGACGACCCCGGAGGCGGCGTCGAGGTGGGCCAGCTCCCACTGGTCCCAGCTCTTCGCATCCCGCGCCGGGTCCGCCCGGCTCGGCCAGAAGACCGCGAACTGGTCGAACGTCATCCGGTCGTAGTATTCGGCGGCCGCCCGCTCTGGCAGGTTCTCGAGCTCGGCCGTCGACGGCAGCAGCTCCGTAGCCGAACCCGTGCCGACCTGACGTCCGCGCTGCCCGCCGAGGAGAAGGTCTCCGCAGGCCTCGCAGTACAGCATCTCGAACAGTCGCCGGCCGCGGACCTCACCCGGCGCGGGCTGACCATGTGACAGACCGCGCTCGACGCTGAGGTCGAGATACTCGATCCCGCCGTCCTTCAGGACGGGCGCGCCGAACAGTCCCTCCACGTTGCGGACGAAGGCGTGGACGCGGAACGAGGGCGTTCCCTGAGCGACGTTCCCCTTCCACTCGCGGCTTTCCGGGAGCGCGCGGGCCAGCATGAGACCGCGAACCGCATCTCCTGCAAGCGACCACCCAGCGAACAGGCGCCTTCCGAGTTCGTCGATGCTGGTGGCACGAACGCCCTCGCTTTCTCGACAAGCGCTCGTCAACACCGCCGCCGCGGCTTCCGCGACGGCCGCCACACGCTGGTCTCCATCCGCTCGGACGCCCAAGGCGGCGGCAACGTCATCGATCGCGCGCTCCAGCCCCTCGGATCTAGAGACCTTGGCGACGAACGCGTTGTTTCCGGTACGAGCGGCCGTCAGCAGGTCGAGAAAGGGCTTGGGCGGGACGTCACCGCCGGCCCAAACCGGGATCTCGGGTTCGCCCTTCACGACGCAGCCGGACCAGAACTCCTCGTCGGTCGATCCCTCGTCAGTCTCGTCGGCGCTCGTGCCGAACGGAGCGAAGAGATCGCGCAGGTAGCGCCTGGACTGCACTCCCGGCTCCCCATCCATCGGCAGCGATGCCGACGACGCGAGGATGCGCAGCTTGTGCCGCTGCCCCGGCCTGTCCAGACCCAGCCGCTGGATGAGGGACTTGACCAGGAACGATACCTCCGTCCCCGACGATCCGCGAATGAGGTGGAGCTCGTCGAAGACCAGGTAGAAGTAGGCGTCGTCGTTCTCCTCCAGCCACTTGCGTGTGGTCTCGAAGATCGGCTCCTCGACCTCGCGCGAGAGCATGGCACCCAGCATCGAGGCGTTGGTCACGAGCAGGTCGGGAGGCGTCTCCTGCATGTCCCAGCGCGACAGCATCTCGCCGCCGTCGAGCGACGGGAAAATGAAACGGGTCTTGTCCGGCGGTGAAATCCCGAGCTGCTTCGCCTTCGAGAGTTCCTCGGCATCGTGATCGCGGGCGGCGACCTGGTCGGCTTGGGCCTTCTTCAGGGCATTGCGCAGCTGACGCTGCCGCCTCGTCCGACGCTTCTTCTCCGGTTCGTGCCCCCACAGGCGTGGATGGTCCTCGTAGCCCGTGACCTGGGTGGACGAGGTGTACTGTCCGAAGAAGATGCGGTTGCCGTCGAACCGGGCGTCCATGACCGCCCGCGCCTCATCGGAGTCGAGCGTCCGGCGCAGACGCACCATCTGGTCCTCGACCAGGGCGTTCATCGGATAGAGGACCAGGGCACGGAGAGCGGCGGGACGGTTCTCGCCCGCACGCTGAAGACGCCACTTGTCGCGCTGACCAGTCCACCACGGGTTCTGCAGATATCCGGTACTCGGCTTCGACCATCCAACAGCCTCGTTCGAAATGGCTGCGAGGATCGGGAGCATGAAGCTCTCGGTTTTCCCCGAACCGGTGCCGGACGTGACGATCCCCGGCTTGCCGGACTGAATGCCACGCTCAAGCATCTCGACCTGGTGCTTGTACGGCGCATACCTGCCGGCGCGCCGAACCTCGCCGTCGACATCATCACCCTCGAAGAGACCGGAGAGCGCGAGTTCGGCGAACGCCACCTGAGAGCCCTTCGGCAGCAGCCTGAGGGGGCCATCCGACGCGCCGACCATCTGCTCGATCCGTAGCTCATGGGCGGCATAGCGGAGCACGGGCTCGACGAACGAAGAAGTCGCGAACACGTTGGTCGTCTCGAGCAATCGGCGACGTTCGTCACGCACCTTGCCGTTCGCGACGCGGAAGCTCGTCTCGATGTAGGAGATGAAGAAGTCGCGGATACGATCGAATCCGCCGATTGGGTCGAGCATCGATACCTCTTGTTTTCCGTGTCAGCGGTCTTGGTTCGTTATTTCGTGCGCGAGCTGGATGACGAGGGTGCACGCGGCCAGCTGGTCCTGGAGAAGCTCGGAGGCCTCGGCCGCCATCCGTGCGAGCCTGAGGGCGACCCCCGGCCCGGGATCGGACCCGAGCGCGCCGAGCACCTTCAGCGCCGCCGGCACGTCAGTCGGAACCTCGGCAGGCCGTAATGCGGCGCGCTTGGCATCTGGCATCCCGTAGAGGGCGAGAACGCCCATTGAAGCACCCGGCGCGAATACGCCCTCGACCTCCAGCATCATCGCGGCCGCCGGCAGCGCCTTCACCTCGTCGTGGTCGACGTCACTGGCGACGGCGCAAACCAACAGGGCCCTCGGCAGCGCCCCGCCCCTCAACGCGTCGGTCAGGGATGGAACCCAGAATCGGGCACCGGATGACTCCAGCCCGGTGATCGCGACAAGCACCGCGGTGCCCTCGACGGCGGCTTGGGCTGCAGCAGCGAGGAGCGTGGGTGCACCAGATCCCGGTCGCGCCCATAGGTCCTCGATCGAGATCAGCGTGGGATCAGCCTGCAGCACGCCGTTCCGTCCGGGAGCGACCACGGAGCCGAAGATCCGCACGAAATCCGCCGCGTCCGCACCGTACAGGATGGGCAGCTCGCCGGACAGCACGAGGACGAGCAGTTTCCTCATCAGGTCGCGGCCCTTGTCGGACAGCAGCGCCATGCCGTCTATGGCAGACGCCACCGCACCCACACCTACGGCCGGTCGCTCGTCGAAGGCATACGCCAACGATGCCGCACGAGGTGAAATGCCACTTTGCGTCGATTGCGATGCAGTGGTCAGCCTGTCGGCGACCGTCAGCAACCGATCGACTTCGACCGACGCCTCGCGAAGCCTGCCGCGCTCGGCATCCGCTTCGGCGCGAGCACCGTCGCGCTCGGCCGTCGCCGCGGCGAGTTCTCGTTCAACCTCCGCGAGGCGAGCCCGCACGGCCTCCATCTCGCCTTCGACTTCGCCTCGACGACGTCGCAGATCTTCGTCGAGGTCGCCTAGCTTCTCGATCTGCAGCTTGCTCCGCCGCTCCGCCTCGCGATCGATTTCGGCCAGCTTCGTCTTGCGAAGCGCTCCCGCCTCGACCGCCAGCGCGTCCAGCATTTTCTTCCTGTCGCCGGCGAGTTTCGCCTCCTCGCTCTTCAGTAGCTCGTCTCGATGTAGGGCGATCTCTTCGACCAGTTCGGCGCGGAGGCGGGCGCGCTCCTCAGTGTGCCCCTCGCGAGCGTGGGCAGCCAAGGCAGCCGCCACCGCCTCGTCCTTAGAGGCCGCTTCGACGTAGGCCTGCATGAGGTCGCGGTCCGCCCGCAGGCGGTCGGCCAGCTCACCCGAGCGAAGAGCGTCGAGGCCTACCTCGTGGTCGACCGTGGCGGCGAACACCCTGCCGTCCTCCTGATGGAGGTCGAGCCACGCGATGATGTCGCTCACTCGAGGATCGTCCGCGTCGGATAGCGACCTGATCACCCGGGCGACGTGGTCCGCCTCGTCCGACCAGTCGAACGTGCCCGCCGGTTCAGCGTCGAGTTCGAGATATGCGTCATCGGCTGACGCACCCTTTCCGAGGCGGACGACGGCATCATCGTGATACCTCAGGTACCGCACCTCTCGCGTGGAGGCCCGCGGAAGCCGCAGCGCTCCGTCTTTACCGAGCTCGAGGTCGGCCACGACGACGCGGTCTCCGCTGATCCTGAGAGCCCAAAGGCCGGGCCTGTGATCACCCTTCCAGCCCTCGCGCGTCAGCAGCGTGCGATAGTAGGACTCGGTACCTTCGGTAAGCGCAGCATATCTCGGGATCCGGCGCAGTCTGGACGCCTTGTACTCCGTCGACCGCGGGCGGGAGTTCCGGACCGCATTGAACTCTACCCAGTCGCCAGCGGACAATCCCGCGTGCTGGACAAGCCCCTGCGTCTCGACCGTTCCATCGCGGGGGAAAAGTCGCTTCGCATCGTCCATGGCCTCAACCGAGGTGCCGACGACGGTGCCGAAGACGCTCACGGTGCCGTACTGGCCCTGCTTCCGCACGAAGCGTCCGACATACGCTTTGGGCTGCATCGGTTCGACGCTGGTGTCCTCCAGCATGCCCACATCGGCCTTCATGCCGCAATGCCCCCGTTGATCCACATAGCCCGTCGCGTTCCTCGTCCGCGCCGGTGATCACCGACCGGTACGCCAGATCCGGTCGTGGCAACCCCGTCGATCAGGCCGGGCAGAAGCCTGGCCAACCACATCGCCTCGCGCGACCCTGGCCGATAGCACCAGCCCGCTTCGTCCATTCCTCCGTTCGCCAGCACCCGAAGCCTGAGCGACCGCGCGATCTCGATCGGCAGCGCACCTTCGATGCGGGCGCGGCGCATCCCGCGGTCGTCCCAACGGAACAAGGCGCTTCCGGCTTGGCGGTGGGCATCCACGATGGCGGCATTCCGGGAGGTGAAGGTCCGGACCTGGGTTCCGGTCACCCGATAGAGGTCGTGGTCGCGACCACCCGGATGCGACAGCCGGACGAGCTTGACTTCGCCCTCGGCAACCTCCCCAACGCGAAAGCGCCCGAGATTCCAGTCCCAGCAGGACGCGACCAGGTAGCTGCCTCCAAGCACGGCGGACACGGGGAGGCGTTCAGCTGCGCTGCCGTCCGGCTCCGATGGTCCATCCGGGACGGACCAACCCAGAGAGGACGCGAGAGCGTCGACGTCGACGTCCACCGCGCCGATCAATGGTGGAGCCAGGTCGGCACCGAACCTACGAAAGCACCGGCCGCCGTGCAGAACGACCGTTGCTTGAAAGTCCGCCTCCAACCGCGCCGGCATCGCCCCAGATGCGACCACGCCGGTCGCGCCTGCGATGCTCACCCTCTCGAGCCGCGGCCTTCCCAAGGTGAACACCCTGCCTCGCCACCGCACTCGAAGTCTTTCGTCCAGCACCGTAGCCTCGACCAGCGTACGAAGCATGTCCCAGCAACGGCTTCCCGCCGCCCGATCGATCAGCGAGATGGCGTCGCCTTCGCCCAGCCCGCTCCTCCCGCAGGCGTACAGCCCTTCGATCACATCCTGGTAGTGATACGTCCGGTCGTCCCACGAGAGTATCTGTGCGTCCGAAGTCGGCATCGTTTCACCGCGGCCGGGCAACCATTCGGCGTTGACGGGCAGACCATAGGCAGCGCCCGACAGCTCAGGGTGGACGACCGCGACCGGCACGAACGACGCCCGCCGGCTCCAGCCCCCCACGGGATCGCTGAAGAGGAACTGCCCCTCGACAGGCCCGCCGGCCGACAGCATTCCACCCGACACCTTCGGGATCACGCCATCACCGCCGTCCGTACGACACACGTCCACATCGCCATCGGCACCGTCGAGGCGTGGAAGCAGTCGCGACGCACCGAGCCAGCTGGTCCCCACGTGCACACCGTCGACGAGGCCGATCGTCCGGAGGTTCTCCCGGGCGTTCCGAATCCCGAGACGCGCCAGGATGTCGGTGATTGTGCCGGAGCTCACGGCCGTCGTCGTCACGATCCAGGCACCCGACGATCCGAACTGCGCGATCGCACCACGTGCCAGCCTCTCGTGTCGCGGTGCGACGGCGACGTGAAAGGGGCCGGATCCCGCCGGTGGTTCCCCGGCCGCCGTCCAGCTGGCGAGACCGCTCGACTGGAAGAACATGATGCCCCGCCTTGCCGCGGGGCCGAGGTTCGGACTGGCGAGCAGAAGCGGCGAGGCAGCGGCCGAACCCAGGTCGACCGGCATCATGTCCGGCGTCGCCTCGCCCGACAATCGATAATGCCTTCGCCCGTCCTCGTCGAACTCCATCCTGAGATCGACGGGCGACGCGGTCGGCGCGCCGGCGACGCTCCCCGCCTGTTCGACCAGCTTCCAGAAGCGGTGATCGACCGAAGCGCGTCCAGAACGTAGTGCCGCGCGGAATTCGGCGAACGCCTTCTTCAGGCCGAAGGAGATCGCGGCCGACCCCACTTGTGGATCCAACAACCGCACAAGCCCGGCCGGATCGCTGGCGAGAGCGGGATTGCGGCGGACCTGGCGCTCCAGGAAATGCAGGTCGCGCTTAGTCGGGAAGGACAGGTAGCGGGTATATCCGATGTGCGTCCATGTCGCCGGTATCTCCGGCAGGATCAGCCGCCGGAACGGCGCGCCATCGGCGACCCGAGCGTCCAGCCACGCGACGAGCTCCTTCCACATGGTGGCGATGCCTCGAAGCATCATGAAGGATCTGTCCACGCCCAGCCACTGCCGCAGCTTCGCCCGGTACTCGCCCGTGCCGCCGTAATCGCCGTCAAGCAGGCTGTCGACGAGCAGGCTCAGCGCCAGCATCGCCATGCACTCAGGCGCCTCGTTGCCGGGCGTGCGGTATCGACCGTTCTGCAGACACCAAGTCAGATAGCCGTCGGACAGCAGCGCGCGCCTGAACGCGTCCTCCGCATCGGTCGCCCGGTCGGGTCCCTGACCACAGAAATGGGACAGCCGCTCGGGCGTGATCTCGAAGGATCGGATCGGATCGGCATTGCCGTCGTCGGCACGCAGCAGTGCCTTCGTCAGCACGCGCTCCCACTCGTGCAGCGTCACCGGAAATGCGGACGACTGCTGCACTGCCGACGTCATGCCGAAGCCTTCTGCTCCGACCCAAGTCCCACGAAGCCGACACTGTGCCGCGCCAGCGGTTCGAGCAGGCGGGCTGCCAGGAACCGCACAACCGCCGGCACGACGCCGTCCCCGATGAGACGGAAACACTCGTGGTAGGTCAAGGGGAGCTTGAACTCCTCGCCAAGCCCCATCAGCAGAGCCGCCTCGCGAACGGACAGCAGCCTCGTGCGCACGCGTTCGCCGTCGACCACGATGATGCGAGGGCGCGATGCCCCACCTTTGGGCGTGCGAAGGCATCCCAGTGTTTCTCCGAACGCGATCTCGGCGCGCTGAATGTTCTCCCCCTGCGGACCTGAGGGACGCATGCGCAGATACAAGCTACCGATCACCGGTTTGCCAGCCGCCTTGGCGGCATCGAGCCGGTCGATCTGGGGCTGCGACATCATCGCGAGGAGTCGGGCCGTAGCCTCTTCCCCGTTCCAATCGGCATCGTCGCTGGTGTCGACGATGTCGGAAAGGTGGAACTCCTTTGTGCTAGGCGGCGCGCCTGGCGACCACCAGATCCAATCCTTCGCGATGTCGGCCGGCAGCGCCGCCTTAGCGCGCAGCAGTATGGGGGTGTGCCAAGGGGATTGCGGCAGGTCCGCGCACAGGGAGCGTGGAACCGGCACCTCCCGGCGAACCGCGATCACGAAAGCGCGCGGGCGCGATTGGGGCACGAAGTGCGCGGCGTCCGCAACCACCGCGCCAAACCGGTATCCGAGCCCAGCCAGCGCGGTACAGAGCGCTCTGAAGTCCGCACCCCCGTTGGCGTTCAACAGACCAACCACATTCTCGAGGGCAAGCACCGATGGGTGACGTCCCTCGTCGGCGAGCGACTGCATGATGTCCAGGAACGGCCACACCGCTCCCGACCGTGTCGCGGCCAAGTCATCGGCACTCCCGATGCCTTTCTTGGTGCCGGCCTGAGAGAGATCCTGACAGGGGAACGACGCCCACGCGAGATCCGCGTAACCTTGGAGATCAGAGGCGCGAACCTGGCCTACGTCGCGAGCGTCGAAGTGCTCGCCGTCCCAGTTTTCGGCGTAGGACTGCTCCTTGAGCGTGTCGCAATCGTTCGCGAACAGGCACCGCCATTCGGCACCGAGACCCATCCGAGCCATTCCGACGCCAGCGAAGAACTCGTAATAGTCGTACTTCGCCGCCAAAATCGCCCCCCGGATCGCAACGTCATCATCAGACAGGGTTTGGTGTGACGCAATGCCTGTTCTTCAGAGGCAGTTACATGCGGCCGTGACCATACCTCAATTTTCGGGACTTAACACCTAGTCCGTTCGATCGCCAACGCGCGATGAGACGCGCTATGCAGCGCATGATTATTACTGATCATGAAATCCGGTGGACGACTCACGGGTTGACAGTCGGCGTTGCCCACGATGATCCGGCGTTGGATGGAAGGTATGAATGTGAACGGTGTCGCGGCAGAATCCGAGCTTGGCGAACCTGAGGGTGCAGGCGAGGCCGCGCCCGCCCGGTCCGCCGATGGCGGACCCCAGGGTGCGACGCGGCGCGTGGCCGCCGCCGCCACCGCAGCCGTCCTGCTCGCCGTCTATGGCGTCGTAACGGACCGGGTTCCCGCGCACTGGGACATGCGTGAAGAGGTATTCCTTCGACTGGCCATCCTCGTCGCGCTCGGCGCTGGTGCCTTCTCGGCGGCACGGCTCGTCTGGGATGCCGCCTCCAGGGCCAAGGGAGGATGGTGGAACATCGGGGGCAGGCTCGACGCGCCGAGCTGGGAGGACGTCCGGCGCATGACGCTCGGAGCGGAAACGGACGATCCGTTGGTCGTCGAGCCGTTCGGCGATGGAGTCGTCGGATTCGCGAAGGCCGTCGCCGCCTATCTCGTCCT
>NZ_JALNUQ010000047.1:0-32118 GCF_026540875.1 Sphingomonas sp. GM_Shp_2 | reverse complement strand
AAACGGAACCACCCCCCCGCTCGCACAATCGACCAATGCGAACTCATCTCCCAGGAACCGCCACCCGCCCTGCCCCAGCATCAGCGCCAGCGTCGATTTCCCCGCCCCCGAAACGCCGCTCATCACCACCGCCCGTCCGCCCCGCTCCACGACCGCGGCATGGAGCAGCAGATGCCGGCGATAGCCCAGCGCCATCTGCAGGTTCATCCCCAGCTCCGCCGCCAGCAGCCCTTGCGCCAGCGGCAACGGCGCCGCTTCGGGCAGCCGGTAATCGCCGTGAATCGCCACCGACGGCCGCACCCAACGCCGCCACGGCCGCAGCGCCTCCAGCCGGACGGTGAAATCGGGCACATCGACCGACGGATAGCCCTCGTAGAGCGCTGCCAGTTGCGCGATCGGCGCGCGCCAGTCCGATCCGACACGAAAGCCCACCGGCCCGACCTTCAGCGACAGGCTATGCCTCACAGCGCCTCGACCAGCCCGGTCGCGACCAGTTCGTCCAGCCGTTCGACCAAGGTTTCGCGGTCGCCATCGGCCAGGTCATAGGCCGCGGCCAGCCGATCGAGCAACGCCGCCGCGGTCAGCGGATCGGGATACAGCATCGCCAGGATCTCCGGCGCGGGTTCAGTCAGCAGATGGGTGATCCCCGATGCGCGGTGAAACACCGCCACGAACGGATCGAGCGGTGCCGTCAGCAGCGTATCGGGCGCAGCGGCACGGTAGCGCGGCGGCGCCACACGCGTCAGCCGCGTGGCATCTGGAGCGAGGCGAAGCAGGTGAAACCGCCCTGTCCGCGCTGAAGCCGTCGGATATAGTTCACATAGGCGCGATTGCTGTTCCAGTCGGTGCCGGGCAACTGCCCGCCCTGAAGGGCGCGGCGCACCTCCTCGCCCTTGAACGGCCGTGCGACCGGTGGAAACGCCCCCTTGGTCCGCGCCGGCACCAGTCGGCCGTCCGGCGCGATATAGCTGCCCGCCCGGCCCGGATCGGGCACCGGTATCTCGCAGGTCAGCACCGACCCCGCGCTCTGCGCCAGCGCCGGCCGGATCGACAGCACCGCGGTCGCGCCGGCCGCCCCCAGCATCAGTACCCGGCGGCGGCTGGCGCCGTCCTCGGCGTCGGGACGCATGTCGGGGGGCGTATCGTCGGTCATCGGGCGTCCATAGCGCGCCTGCTCTTTCATAATCGTGAAGCACCAGCAAGCGGCACGCGAGGCGCGACAAGACCCGCCTGTCCCGTCTAGAGAGAGTCCCGATCAGGTTGGATCACCGGCACGGAGGAAATTCCGGTTCGGCGCAAGGCGGGAGGACGGCGCGATGCGGATGGCATCGTGACGGACGAGCAACGCCGCGCCGCGCCGAAAGCACCCCGCCGCGAAGCGATCGCCCAAAGGGCGACGACGGTGGTTCAACCTGGGCGGGAACCTCTCTAGAGAAGCTGCCCATGGGATTCGGGATGCGCACCGTCTGGGGGGTCGTGGTGGCGTTGGTCACGGCCGGCACCGTTTTCGTCCTGGCCGGCCTGACCGCCGCGGTGATCGCGGCGGTGGGCGGGCTGGCGGCCACGCTGCTGGCGGGCAGCGGCGAGGCGGAGGAACGCCCGCGCGTGCAGGCGCCCGTCGCCACCGATCCGCATCTGGGCGAGGTGCTGGACGCGATCGTCGAACCCGTGCTGCTGGTCGATGGCGGGCGCGTCACCATGGCCAACGCCGCGGCCCGGGATCTGCTCGGCGACCATATCGTGGACGAGGATGCGCGCGTCGCGATCCGCCACCCGGCCGCCGCCGAACGCCTCGTCGCCGACACGCCGGTGTCCGACGAACCGGTCATGCTCGTCGGGCTCGGCGCGCCGGACCAGCGTTGGGAGATGCGCGTCGGCCAGGCCTCCGACGGACAGCGCATCGTCCACCTGATCGACCAGACCGACCAGGACGCGGCCGAGCGGATGCGGGTCGATTTCGTCGCCAATGCCAGCCACGAACTGCGCACCCCGCTCGCCTCCATCCTCGGCTTCATCGAAACGCTGGGCGACGAGGCGGGCGAGGAACCCGCCCTGCGCGCCCGCTTCCTGAAGGTGATGTTCGACGAGGCGCGGCGCATGCAGCGGCTGGTCGAGGATCTGATCTCGCTCAGCCGGATCGAGGCGGATAAATACCGCCTGCCCGCCCAGCCGGTCGATCTCGGCCTGTTGATCGCCGATGTGTGCGAGGAACTGCGCGACTCCGGCGCGCCCCGCGCACAGGACATCAACTGCATCGTCGCGGAACAGGTGCCCGTTGCCGGCGACCGTGCGCAATTGTCGCAGATGCTGCACAATTTGCTCGGCAATGCGATGAAATATGGCCGGCCCGACACGCCGATCGCCTTGTCGCTGGAAACCGATGCCGCCGCCGTCCGGCTGATCGTCGCCGATCAGGGAGAGGGCGTCCCCACCGTCCACCTGCCGCGCCTTACCGAGCGTTTCTACCGCGTCGATGCCGGGCGCAGTCGCACGCTGGGCGGCACCGGCCTGGGCCTCGCCATCGTCAAGCATATCGTGGAGCGGCATCGCGGCCGGCTGGAGATCGCCAGCACCGTGGGCGTCGGCACCACCGTCACCGTGCGCCTGCCCTTGCTGACGGCACGAGGCGCGTAGCACGCGCCGATGCGCCAAAGGCGCACGTGCCGGCCCGGCCGGCATGGCACCGCCATGACCGCCGACACGGGACTCGGCGCCCGTGTCAGGCCGCAGAAGAAAGAAGATGCGCGCACGCCAAGGAAGGCGCTGTCACAAAAGGGTAACCGCAATGTCACACAAGGGTTGCCAAGCGGTGGCAGCGATAGGTTCGCACCATCCGGTGAGCCCCAAGGACCTTCATGCGCATCCCCTGCCTCATCGCCGCGGCGCTCGCGCTGGCGGCTTGCCAAGATCAGGCCAATGGCGGTGGTGCGGGCACGCGTGACCAGATCGCGGCGGTCGGGTCGTCCACCGTCTATCCTTTTACGACCATCGTCGCCGAACGCTTCGTCGCCAACAATCCGGATGCCCGGGCCCCGGTGATCGAATCGACCGGCACCGGTGCCGGCATGAAGCTGTTCTGTGCCGGGATCGGCGCCGGGCACCCCGACCTCGTCGATGCCTCGCGCCGGATGAAGGCCAGCGAATATGCCGCCTGCGCCCGCCACGGCGCGCGCGAACTGCTGGAAATCCAGATCGGCATCGATGGCATCGCCTTTGCGCAGGCGCATGGCGGACAGCGGCTGCAACTGGGCGCCGCCGACATCTACAAAGCGCTGGCCGCGCGTCCCGGCGGCCACCCGAACCGCACGCGCACCTGGGCCGATGTCGACCCCCGCCTGCCCGCGATCCCGATCCAGGTCTATGGCCCGCCCGCGACCAGCGGCACGCGCGACGCGCTCGCCGACCTCATCATGGTCAAGGGGTGCGAGGCGACGAACCCGCGTGCCGCCGCGCTCGCCCATAGCGATCCCGCCGCGCACCTGACGCTGTGCACCGCGGTGCGCGAGGACGGCGCCTATATCGACGCCGGCGAGAACGACAATCTGATCGTGCAGAAGCTGCAGTCGAACCCCGATGCGATCGGCGTCTTCGGCTACAGCTATCTGGAGGAGAATGCCGGCACCGTCGATGGTGTGGCCATAGATGGCGTCGCCCCCAGCTACGACACGATCGCCGATGGCCGCTATCCCGGCTCGCGCCCGCTCTACCTTTATGTGAAGAAGGCGCATCTCAGCGCCATTCCGGGCCTGCGCGATTTCCTGAAGCTGTATGCCGCGAACTGGGGCCGGGGCGGCCCGCTCGTCCGCCGCGGCCTGATCGCCTCGCCGCCCGCGGTGCAGGCGCGCGCCGCAGCGGTGATCGCCGATGAAATCCCGCTCGATCCGGGCGCGCTGCACGGATGAGCCTGCCGCTGATCCTGCTGCTCGTCATCGGTTTCGGCCTGATCGGCTGGGCCTGTGCCCGCGTCCGCGCCGCGCGTTTCCGTCGCGGTACGACGCAGCGCTTCAGTGCGCTGCCCGGCCATCACGGCTGGTACGTTGCCTTGTGGACGATGATCCCGCCGCTGCTGTTCCTGGGGCTCTGGGCGCTGAATGCGCCGGCACTCGTCACCGATGCGGTACTCGCCACCCCGCCCGCCACGCAGTTGCCACCCCCCGGTTTCGAGCGGGCCGCGATCCTGTCGGAGGCGCGCGCGCTTGCCGCCGGCCGTGCCCACGGCGCCTTTCACGAACTGTCCACCGCGCTTGCCCCCGCCTATGCCGCGGCGCAGACGCGCTACGACTGGATCGCGACCGCCATCGCGCTGCTGCTCGGCTTTGCCGGCGGCACCTTCGCCTATCTGCGCGTCAAGCCCGCCTTTGCCGCGCGCACACGGGTGGAACGCATCGTCATGGGCCTGCTGCTCGGCGCCTCGCTGGTCGCGATCCTGACCACCGCTGGCATCGTGCTGTCGCTGCTGTACGAGGCGGCCCGTTTCTTCTCGGTGGTGCCGATCACCGATTTCCTGTTCGGCAAGCACTGGAGCCCGCAGGTCATCGACTCCGCCGATCCCGGCGCCAATCTGGGTGCGGTGCCGCTCTTCTGGGGCACCTTCTTCATCGGCGCGGTCATCGCCATGGCGGTGGCGATCCCGTTCGGGCTGATGAGCGCGATCTATCTGACCCAATATGCCGCCCCAGCGACGCGCCGCTGGATGAAGCCGCTGCTCGAGATGCTCGCCGGCGTGCCCACCGTCGTCTATGGCTATTTCGCCGCGCTCACCGTGGCGCCTGCCGTGCGCGATCTCGCGGTCGCGATGGGCGTGCGCTGGGCCTCGTCGGAAAGCGCGCTGGCCGCCGGGCTGGTCATGGGCGTGATGATCATCCCCTTCGTGTCCTCGATGGCGGACGACAGCCTTGCCGCCGTTCCCGCCAGCATGCGCGACGGCAGCCTGGCGATGGGCGCCACCTCGTCGGAGACGATCGGCCGCGTGCTCCTGCCCGCCGCCCTTCCCGGTGTCGTCGGCGGCGTCCTCCTGGCGGTCAGCCGCGCGATCGGCGAGACCATGATCGTCGTCATGGCGGCCAGCGGCGTCGCCACCCTCACCGCCAATCCCTTTGCCAGCGCGACCACCGTCACCCGCCAGATCGTCGACCTGCTGACCGGCGAAGCCGAGTTCGACAGCCCCAAGACGCTTGCCGCCTTTGCGCTCGGCCTGACGCTGTTCGTCGTCACCCTCCTTCTCAACATCGTCGCGCTCGCCGTCGTCAAGAAATACCGGGAAGCGTATGAATAGGCAGCCGACCGACTGGACGACGCCCGAGATGCGGCGTCGCATCCGCCGCCGCTATGCCGCGGAACGCCGCTTCCGCTGGCTGGGGCTGGGCGCCGTCGCCCTGTCGGCGATGTTCCTCGCCTTCCTCCTCTTCACCATGGTGGCGCAAGGGGCGCGCGGCTTTACCGAGACGCGGGTGACGGTGCCGATCGACCTCGCCGCCGCGCGCCTCCCCGTCATGCCCGCCCAGTTGCGCGGCCGCGGGGCCGATCTCGCGCTCGCGGGCGCCGGGCTTCAGGATGTGGTGGAACGCAGCCCGACGCGCGTGTTCGGCCGCGATGGCGAGGGGCTGCTGTCGCCCGGCGCCTGGATGGTGGTGCGCGACGCGATCAAGGCCGATCCCGGCCTGCTGCACGGACAGCGCCGCTTCGACCTGCCGCTCGCCAGCCCCTATGACGTCGCGGCCAAGGGCGATGGCACGCCCCAGGCAGAGGCGGTCGTCGCCCGCCTGCGTGCGCGCGGGGCGATCTCGACGGGCTTCAATCTCGGCTTCCTGCGTGATGCCGACGCCACCGATCCCACCCGCATCGGCATATGGGGCGCACTCAAGGGCTCGCTGCTCACCATGCTCGTCACGCTGGCGCTCGCCTTTCCGATCGGCGTGCTGTCCGCGCTCTATCTGGAGGAATATGCGCCAAAGAACCGCTGGACCGATCTGATCGAGGTGTCGATCAACAACCTCGCGGCGGTCCCCTCGATCATCTTCGGCCTGCTCGGCCTCGCCGTCTTCCTCGGCACCTTCGGCCTTCCCCGCTCCGCGCCCCTGGTCGGCGGCCTGACGCTCGCACTCATGACCATGCCGGTCATCGTCATCGCCGGCCGCAACGCGATCAAGGCCGTCCCCCCCTCGATCCGCGACGCCGCCCTCGGCATCGGCGCCTCCCCCGTCCAGGTCGTCTTCCACCACGTCCTCCCCCTGGCGCTCCCCGGCATCCTCACCGGCACCATCATCGGCATGGCCCGCGCCCTGGGCGAAACCGCGCCCCTTCTCATGATCGGCATGCGCGCCTTTATCGCCGCCCCCCCCGCCGGCCTCGCCGCCCCCGCCACCGTCCTCCCCGTCCAGATCTTCCTCTGGTCCGACCAGGTCGATCGCGGCTTCGTCGAGAAGACCTCCGCGGCGATCATCGTGCTGCTCGTCGTGCTGCTCGCGATGAACGGGCTCGCCATCTACCTCCGCAACCGATTCGAGACCCGCTGGTGACCGCTTCCCCCAAAACCGCCGCCCGCCCCAAGATGGCGGCCCGCAATGTCAACGTCTTCTACGGGGACAAGCAGGCGATCGACGACGTCTCGATCGATATCGAGATGGACCGGGTCGTCGCCTTCATCGGCCCGTCGGGCTGCGGCAAGTCCACCTTTCTGCGCACGCTCAACCGGATGAACGATACCGTCGCCTCCGCGCGCGTGTCCGGCGACATCCGGCTGGACGGCGAGGATATCTATGCACCCGCCATGGACGTGGTGCAGCTCCGCGCCCGCGTCGGCATGGTCTTCCAGAAGCCGAACCCTTTTCCCAAGTCGATCTACGAGAATGTCGCCTATGGCCCGCGTATCCACGGGCTCGCCCGTTCGCGCAGCGACATGGACGCGGTGGTTGAACAGTCGCTGACCCGGGCCGGCCTGTGGAACGAGGTGAAGGACCGCCTGTCGGACAGCGGCACCGCGCTGTCGGGCGGGCAGCAGCAGCGTCTGTGCATCGCGCGCGCCATCGCGGTCGACCCCGAGGTGATCCTGATGGACGAGCCTTGCTCCGCACTCGACCCGATCGCCACCGCCAAGATCGAGGAACTGATCCACGCGCTCCGTGGCCGCTACGCGATCGCGATCGTCACCCACAACATGCAACAGGCAGCGCGCGTGTCCCAGCGCACCGCCTTCTTCCATCTCGGCACGCTGGTCGAATATGGCAAAACGTCCGACATCTTCACCAACCCAAGGGAAGAGCGGACAAAAGACTATATCACCGGCCGATACGGTTGAGCGAGGCGAGGATGGTAGAACACACGGTCAAGGCATTCGACACCGATATCGGGCGGCTGCGCGGTCTGATTTCCCAGATGGGCGGCATGGCGGAGGCGGCAATCGCCAACGCGATCCTGGCGCTCCAGCGCAGCGACCTGGTACTGGCCGAGGAGGTGCGCGCCGGCGACAAGGCGGTGGATGCGCTGGAGGCCGAGGTGGAGCGCCTGTCGGTCCGCATCATCGCGCTGCGGGCACCGATGGCGAACGACCTGCGCGAGGTCGTGGCCGCGCTCAAGATCGCGAACGTGGTCGAGCGCATCGCCGACTATGCCAAGAACATCGCCAAGCGCGTGCCGCTGATCGAAAGCGAGGACCGGATCGAGCCGATCTCGGTCCTGCCCGCGATGGCGAAAATGGCCTCGGCCATGGTGCGCGAGGCGCTGGACGCCTTTGCCGCGCGCGATCCCGCCAAGGCGCTGGAGGTCTGCGCCAGCGACTCCGCGCTCGACGATTTCTACGATTCCATCTTCCGCACGCTCGTCACCTACATGGTCGAAAATCCCAAGACGATCGGCCAGGTCGCGCATCTGCTGTTCGTCGCCAAGAACCTTGAACGCATCGGCGACCATGCGACCAACGTGGCGGAAATGGTCTATTTCGCGGCAACCGGCACCCGCATGGGTGAGCGCGACCGCGGCCGAACTCAGAACTGAGGGACAAGCACATGGCACGCGTCAAGATGTTGCTGGTGGAGGACGATGCGGCACTCGCCGAGTTGCTCGTCTTCCACTTCAAGCGCGAGGATTTCGAGGTCACGCACACCCCGGACGGGGAGGAGGCGCTGCTGCTCGCGCGGGAAACCGCACCCGACATCGTCCTGCTCGACTGGATGGTGGAGGGGATCAGCGGGATCGAGGTCTGCCGTCGCCTGCGGCGTGCCGCCGAAACCGCCAACGTGCCCATCATCATGCTCACCGCACGCGGCGAGGAAGAAGACCGGGTGCGCGGGCTGGAGACGGGCGCAGACGATTATGTCACCAAGCCCTTCTCGCCGCGCGAGCTGGTCGCCCGCGTCGGGGCGGTTCTGCGCCGCGTGCGCCCGGCGCTCGCCGGAGAGGCGCTGGTCTATGCTGATATCGAAATGGATACGGTCGGCCACAAGGTCCGCCGCGCCGGTGAGGTCGTGGCACTCGGCCCGACGGAGTTCCGCCTGCTCAAGCACTTCCTGGAACATCCCGGCTGGGTCTTCTCGCGCGAACGGCTGCTCGATGCGGTCTGGGGGCACGATTCGGATATCGAGAGCCGCACCGTCGACGTGCATATCCGACGCCTGCGCAAGGCGATCAACGTCGGCGACCGGCCCGATATCATCCGCACCGTGCGGTCGGCGGGCTACTCCCTGGACACCGGCATCTGACTGATCGAAATCAAGCGAAAGACCGGGTCGGGGCCGAAACGAGGGAGCCAAGTGCGGCAAAGGGCGTTGGGGCATCGCGCTAACGCACTTGCACTTCTGCTATAGGAGATCCGCATGAAGCTCATTCTTCTGGCCGCGACCGCCATGTTCGCGACGCCTGTCATCGCCCAGGACACCGCCCCCCAGACCCAGACGGAGGCCGCCGCCGACCCCGCCGCCGCCGCGAACCCGACGGCACCGGATCCTGCCGCCGATCCGACCCAGTCGACGCCGCCTGCCGCCCAGACCATGGGCCCGCAGACCACGGGCGGCGCCGCGACCGCCGGCGGCTACGCCCCCCAGGGCGGCGCGATGCAGGGCACGCCGCAGCCGGGTTCGCAGGTCGTGTTCCGCCCGGCCCCGAGCCCCAGCGAGGCGTTCCCCCCGCCCGCGGCCAAGGACAGCTACCCGGTCTGCAAGAAGGGTCAGTATGACGGTTGCCGCCAGCGCGGCGGCAAGTAAGACCGGGCGGACGGGCACGTTTCACCCGTTCCCATGAGTAAGGAAGGCGGCGGCGATCCCACCCGGATCGCCGCCGCTTTTGTGTCCGCCCGATGAAACGATCCGATCGTGTATTGACGTTGTAATACACGCCTGTCACCATCCCGTGAAACAGGGAGGTGCGGATGTATAGCGAAAGCGATCTGGATACGGCGGTAAAGGCCGGGGCGATCTCGGCAGAAGCGGCACAGGCGTTTCGCGCCCATGTCGCACGCGAGCGGCACGCGCCTGCCGTCGACGAGGAGCATTTCCGCCTGCTCACCGGCTTCAACGACATCTTCGTGTCGATCGCGCTCGTCCTGCTGCTCGTTGCGGTCGGCCAGATCGGCGACACGATCGCGACATATCTGTCGGGTGCGTTCGTCGCCGCCGCGGCCTGGATGCTGGCAATCGTCTTCACCGCACGCCGCCGCATGGCGCTGCCCAGCATCATCCTGCTCGGCGCGTTCGTCGGCGGGGTGGCATTCAGCATCGCCACCACCCTGACGACACTGGTCCTGTCGGCCGCGCCGAACAGCGGCGACGAACGGACGACCGCGATCGTCACCGCCCTTGCCGGTCTGGGCGCCGCCGCGGCCGCCTGGCTGCACTGGCGCCGGTTCATGGTCCCGATCACCGTCGCGGCCGGTGCCTGCGCCGTCGCCGCGCTGGTTCTCGGCACCGTTCTTGCCATCGCACCCGGCCTGCAGGCCGCCATGTGGCCGCTGTTGTTCGTCGCCGGCCTTGCGATGTTTGCGCTCGCGATGCGCTGGGACCTGTCCGATCCTGCCCGGCGCACCCGGCGGGCCGATGTCGCCTTCTGGCTGCATCTCGCCGCCGCACCGATGATCGCGCATCCGGTGTTCCAGCTGCTCGGCGTGTTCGGCGAGAATAGCGGCATCGACACGGCACTGGCCGCGCTCGTCCTCTACGCGGTCTTCGGCTTCGTGGCACTTGCGGTCGATCGCCGGGCGCTGCTCGTCTCCAGCCTGGTCTATGTGCTGTTCGCCATGGGGTCGCTGTTCCGGACCGCCGGCGCGGTCGAGCTGTCGGCCGCCCTCACCGCGCTGGTCATCGGCGCCGCGCTGCTGTCGCTGTCGGTCTTCTGGCACCCGATGCGCCGCCGCGTCGTCGGCCTGCTCGGCAAGGCCGGCCGCCGCCTGCCCCCGGTGGAGATGGCCGCGGCCTGACCGCCCGGCCTATTCCTCCACCAGCTTCATCAGCCGGCGCTCGACCGGCGCCAGTACCGGGCCCAGTTCATGCCCGCGCTTCAGCACCGCCCCGCCCTCGCCGATCAGCGCCCACATGCCCTGGCGCTGGCGCAGGGCGGGGCGCTTCTCGATGCGGAACTCCGGCCGCTCGGCCGCGCGGCGAAAGGCGGAAAAGGTCGCCACGTCGCGGTGGAAATCCATCGCATAGTCACGCCAGTGCCCCGCCGCGACCATGCGGCCATACAGGTCCAGGATGCGCGTCAGCTCCAGGCGGTCGAACCCGACCTGCAACGGTGCGCGGGGAAAGGGTACGACCCCCATCAGGCCCAGCTTCCCATCAGGCCCGGTCGCGCCGTTCATCCTGCTCGGCAAGCAGCGTATCCAGCCGCCGACGCATCGTCTCCAGTTCGCAGCGCAGCATCTCGACCTTCTGCGTCTGCGGGTCGAACATGTCCGAACAGGGCGTGCCATAGGGCACGAAGCGCGGCTCGGGCGCGGCGCCACCCTCCACCATCGTCGCGCGCGCCGGGATGCCGACCATCACCGCCCCCTCAGGCACGTCCCTGGTGACGACCGCATTGGCGCCCACCCGTGCCCGTCGACCGACCGTGATCGGCCCCAGCACCTGTGCGCCCGATCCGATGATCGCCCCGTCGAGCAGCGTCGGGTGCCGTTTGCCCGCCACGCCATTGTCCGGGCTGGTACCGCCCAGCGTGACACACTGGTAGATGGTGACGTCGTCGCCGATCTGTGCCGTCTCGCCGATCACCACGAAGCCGTGATCGATAAAGAAGTTGCGGCCGATCGTTGCTCCGGGATGGATGTCGATCGCGGTCAGGAACCGGGTCATGTGGTTCACGCACCGCGCCAGGAAGAACAGCCGCGACTTGTACAGCCGGTGCGCGACCTTGTGCCCCGCCAGCGCCCAGACGCCGGGATAGGTCAGCACTTCTGCGCGCGAATGCGGGGCCGGATCGCGCGACCGGATCGAATCGAGATAAGCCACCAAACGGCTCGGCATACGCGGATCCTTGCATCGGGGTATCCCGCATCTATGCACCTGCACGCCCGAAATCCAGACTTTCGCCGGATATTGCCCGCCCGACGACCGTTCTCCCTCCGGCCGTTCCCCCCTGCCAACCTTTCCCGACGAGCATGGCGCTAAAGTCTATCTTTGTTGTAGGCGTTCGCTCTTGCTGTAGGCCAAAGGCGGTAGCACCGCGACAGGACAAGGATCATCAATGGACCCGACGAGCGTGAACCTGATCGACATCCTGCCCTTCATCGCCGTCGGTTTTGCCGCGCAAGTCGTTGATGGAGCCTTGGGCATGGCGTTCGGCGTCATCTCGAACACGCTGCTGCTCAGCCTGGGCGTGCCACCCGCCGCCGCCTCGGCCGGGGTCCATACCGTGGAGACCTTCACCACCGCCGTCTCCGGGATCAGCCATGCGCTTCACCGCAACGTGAACTGGAAGTTGTTCCTGCGCCTGATGATTCCGGGCGTCATCGGCGGGGCGCTCGGCGCCTATGTCCTGTCCAACATCGATGCCGGCACGGTGAAGCCGTTCATCCTGGGCTATCTGACGCTGATCGGCGTCTATCTTCTCGTCCGCGCCTTCCACTATCCGCCGCACAACAAGGAGCCCAAGGTGGTCGAGCCGCTGGGTCTGGTCGGCGGCTTCCTGGATGCGGCGGGCGGCGGCGGCTGGGGGCCGGTCGTCACCTCGAACCTGCTGGTGCAGGGCGCGACGCCGCGCACCACCATCGGCACGGTCAACACCGCCGAGTTCTTCCTGACGCTCACCATCTCGATCACCTTCATCACCCAACTGGGCTTCGCCGCCTTCACCCTTGCCACGATCGGCCTGCTGATCGGCGGTGTTGTCGCCGCCCCCTTCGGCGCGCTCCTTGCCAAGCGCGTACCCGCCAAGACGCTGCTCGCCCTTGTCGGCACGATCCTCACCCTTACCAGCATCTACGGCCTCTACCGCGCCCTCGCCTGATCGCCCCCCTCCGCGCGCGCCAGCCACGAAAGCGGCTGGCATCGCCCGACGAACCGGGTATCTGGCTTTCCCATGGCCGCCACCTACCTCCCCACGCTCAAACAGTTGCAATATCTGGTCGCGCTGAAGGACCATGGTCATTTCGGCCGTGCGGCGGAGGCGTGCTACGTTACCCAGTCCACCCTGTCGGCGGGCCTGCGCGAGCTGGAAACTCTGATCGGCGTTACCCTGGTGGAGCGCACCCGCCGCGTCGTCCGCTTCACCTCGCTGGGCGAGCGGATCACGGAAAAGGCGCGCCGCGTCCTGCGCGAGGCCGAGGAGCTTGGCGACATGGCCCGCGCTGCCGGTCGACCGCTGTCGGGCGAGATGCGCATGTCGGTGATCCCGACCATCGCGCCCTTCATGCTGCCCCGCATCCTGCCCCACCTGCGCGAACAATATCCCGACCTGAAGCTGTTCCTGCGGGAGGAACCCAGCGGCCCCGCCTGCGAAGGGCTGCATAACGGCCGCACCGACTGCGTCCTGCTCGCCCTCCCCTATTCGTGCGGGGAAGTGACCAGCCAGATCCTGTTCGAGGACCCATTGTTTGTCGCATTCCAGGCGATCGACATCGACCGGCCCACGCCGCGCATCCCCGTGTCCGCGATCGACGAGACCCGCCTCCTGCTGCTGGAGGATGGACATTGTCTCAAGGACCATGCCCTTGCTGCCTGCAACCGACCGGAAATCCGGGCGGAGGCGACGATGCTCGGCACCTCGCTCCACACCATCGTCCAGATGGTCGACAACGGCCTTGGCATGACGATGCTGCCCGAAATGGCGGTGCGCGCCGGCATCCTGAACAACACCAGCATCTCGGCCCGCCCGCTCGATGCCGCCAATGCGGTGCGCAGCATCGCGCTGGTCTGGCGCCGGGCGTCCCCGCGCGAAAAGGACTTCCGCCTGCTCGCCCAGGTGCTTGCCGACGCCTATTGATCCCGCCGTTGCGGGGCCGTCCATGTTTCGGTTCTGCAACCAAACTCCGTCATCTTCGTCTTATCTCCACATTGGTTGCATGTTCGTCATGCGACATCGCTGGAGATCGACATTTGCGCGTCCTGATGCTTCCCCTTCTTGGTCTGGCCATGTCGCTGGCGGCATGTGGCAAGGATCGGGACAAGCCGGTGGCGCCGTCCGATACCCCGGCAACGGACACGGCGCCGGTCACCGCCCCGACCAATCCCGTCGTCGGGGGCGCGACCATGACCCCGACGCGCACCATCGCCGACAACATTGCCGCGGCGCCCGCGCTTTCCACGCTTGCCACTGTACTGCGGACCGCGGAGTTGACCGCGACGCTGGCCGGGCCCGGCCCGTTCACCGTCTTTGCGCCCAATGATGCCGCCTTTGCGCGTCTGGCACCGGGCGTGCAGGACCAGCTGCTGCTCCCCGCCAACCGCGCCTCGCTCGCCAGGCTGCTGCGCTACCATATCGTCGCCGGCAACCTGACCGCGCAGGAACTGACCGCCCGCATCAACGCCGGCGGCGGCACGGCGACGCTTGCCACGCTGGCGGGTGACCCGCTCACCGCCACCATGACGCAGTCGGTCATCACCCTGACCGACGTAAACGGCAACAAAAGCTATGTCGAAGTCGCGGACGCGCGACAGTCCAACGGATTGGTCCATGTCGTGAACGGCGTGCTCGTCCCCAATCTGGGGTGATGGCACCCGCCCCGCCGGCGGCTCGGTCCGCCGCGCGGCATGGCCTCTAAATTTTACACGCCGGTGCGGCGTGATGCACGCTGCACCGCATAACCACGGGAGACCCTGTTGATGAACGTCCGTCTTTCCTCGACCGCAATTGCCGCCTCGCTGATGCTCGCCACCGGCGCCACCGCGCAGACCACGGCACCTGCCCCGACCGCGCCGGCGACGACCAATCCGGCCCAGACCACGACCCCTGCGCAGACCGCTCCGGCGACGCCCGCCACGGGCACCGCCCCGGCCGCCCCCGCGACCGGTACCGCGACCGCTGCGCCCACCACCACGCTGGCCCAGGCCCTGTCCACGCTCCCCGGCCGCGCCACCCTCGCCCGCCTCGTCAAGACCGCCGGCCTCGACGCACAGCTCGCCGGCCCCGGCCCCTTCACCGTCTTCGCGCCCAGCGACGAGGCGTTCAGCCGCATGCCCGCCGGCGCGCTCGACACGCTGTCCAAGCCCGAGAACAAGGCCGCGCTGGAAACCATCATCAAATATCACGTCGTGTCGGGCGCCCTGACCGCCGACCAGTTGAAGCAGCAGATCACCGCCGGCGGCGGCACCGCGACGCTCACCACGCTCGCCGGACAGCCGCTCACCGCGCAGATCGGCCCCAATGGCAACATCATGCTGACCGACGTGAACGGCCAGAAGGCCTATGTCGATCAGGCCGACGTGCGCGCCACCAACGGTGTCGCACACCTGACCAACGGCATCAGCATCCCCAAGATCGGCTGATCCGGGGCGAACCGGGGCGGATCATCCCGCCCCGGTCGCACTCCACCGCGCGGCCGCTGCCGTATCGCTCTCCCGCGCCTCGACCCAGGATGCGGTACCCCCGCGGGTTTCACGCTTCCAGAACGGCGCATCGGTCTTCAACCGGTCGATCAGATAGGCACACGCCGCCAGCGCATCGCCCCGATGCGGTGCTGCCGCCGCGACGAACACGATCCGTTCTCCCGGCCGCATCGGCCCCACCCTGTGCACGATCGTCGCCCCCTGCAACGACCAGCGCTCCACCGCCTGCTCCGCCACCCGCGTGAGCGCCGCCTCCGTCGCCCCCGGATAATGCTCCAGCTCCAGGCAATCGACACCGTCATCGGCGCGCACCAGCCCGGTAAAGGTCGCCACCGCCCCGGCGCCGTCCGCCTCGGCCGCCGCGATCTCGCTCGGCAGGTCGATCGGCGCCGGGCTCACCACGATCCGGATCATCCGCCCGTCACCGGCGGAAACACCGCAATCTCGCGCGCCCCGGCGATCGGCGCATCCAGCGCCACGAAATCCTGATCCACCGCCGCACGCAATCGCGCCGGCTCGGCAAAGGCTTCGGCGTGACCGTCGCTCCGCCCGGCCAGCCACGCGATCAGCCCCGCGACGTCGCGAACATCGTCCGGCGGCGTCACCCGCTCCTCGGTCACCCCGATGCGCTCGCGCACCCAGGCGAAATACAGCATGTGAATGGGCATCGCAGTCAATCCATGTGCTTCAGGCCGACGCGCAGGTAATCCCACCCCGTCACCAGCGTCAGCGCCGCCGCCAGCCATAGCGACGCCAGCCCGACATCCTTCACCCATGGCCAGCCCGGCAGCGCGCCGCCCAGGATCAGGCCGCCCAGCGCCACCAGTTGCAGCGTCGTCTTCCACTTGGCCAATCGCGAGACCGGCACCGAAACCTGCAACTGCGCCAGAAATTCGCGCAGCCCCGACACCGCGATCTCGCGCAGCAGGATGATCAGCGCCGCGACGACGTCGACGCCCGCAATGTCATGCGTACCGACCAGCACCAGGATGACCGCGGCCACCATGATCTTGTCGGCGATCGGATCGAGAAAGATGCCGAGCTTCGACACCGCACCATGCGCGCGCGCCAGATAGCCGTCGAAATAATCGGTGATCCCCATCAGGCAGTAGAGCGCGAAGGCGATGCCGTAACCGGGCGTCCAGTGCGGCCACCACAACAGGCCGACCAGAAGCGGCACGGCCACGATCCGCGAAAGCGTCAGCAGGTTGGGCAGCGTGAGCATCCCCGTCTTCTAACCACCCTTCCGCCCCGGACAAACCCTTTTCCCAGGGAACGAACCTTCACCGGTGTTCATAAGCGGTTGGCGTCCCGTCCCCGGCTCGGCTATGGGTATCGGCATCCTTCTGCCACGATCGGGCTATCGTTCATTATGCTCAATGCCCTCGGGCTCCTTACGCGGCGGCGCTTCCTGCCGCTGTTCGTCACCCAGTTCCTCGGCGCCTTCAACGACAATCTGTTCAAGACGTCGATGGTGCTGTTCGCCACCTACACGATCTTCAACGACGCGCATCAGGAAGCCAATTTCAACGCGCTGGCCACCGGCCTGTCGATCGTGCCGTTCGTGCTGCTCTCCGCCCTGTCCGGGCAATTGGCGGACAGTCATGACAAGGCGCGCATCATCCGCCTGGTGAAGACCGCGGAGATCGCGATCATGGCGGTCGGCGCCACCGGTCTGTTCATCGCGCAGGCGGGCTATACCAGTGCCGGGCTTGCGCTGATGCTCGGCACCGTGCTGGCGCTGGGTGTCCATTCCACCTTTTTCGGGCCGATCAAATACGCCATCCTGCCCCAGCATCTGGGCACCGACGACGTGCTGGGCGGCACCGGTCTGGTGGAGGCGGGCACCTATCTCGCCATCCTCCTCGGCACCGTCACCGCCGGCTGGATTTCGGTGGAGGGCGCCGGGATCGCCGTGCTGGCGGTCGCCGCGCTCGGCTGGGTCACCGGCCGCATGGTGCCCCCCGCCCCGCGCGAGGGGCCGCCGCTCAAGGTCAATTACAACCCCTTCACCGCCTCGTGGCGGCTGATCGCGGCGACGCTGCATATCCGCCGCCTGTTCCTTGCGATCATCGCGATCAGCTTCTTCTGGAGCATCGGCTCGATGCTCATCATCATCTTCCCGCCACTCGTGAAGAACGTGCTGACCGCCGACAAGGAGGTTGCCAGCCTTGCCATCGCCACCTTCTCGGTCGGCGTCGCGATCGGGTCCGTAGTCATCAACACGTTGCTGAAGGGCGAGATTTCGGCCCGCTACGCGCCCGCCTCGGTGATCGCGATGGGGGCCAGCGTGGTGCTGTTCTCGCTGCTCAGCCGGCACTGGACGCCCGCACCGGCCGGCACCCTCTACACTTGGCTCACCTTCCTGCACGAACCCCGCGCGATCGGCATCCTGCTCGCCCTGCTCGCCATCGCGGTCTTCGGCGGCATGTTCGTGGTGCCGCTCTACGCCTTCCTGACCACGACCGTGGAGAAGGACCAGACCGCACGCACCGTAGCGGCCAACAATATCGTCAACTGCGCAGCGATGACGATCGGATCGGCGGTGGTACTGGGCATTTCCTCCTTCGGCGTAACGCCGCAGGACATGCTGTTCGTGGTCGCGGCAATGTGCCTCGTCTCCGCCTGGCTCGCCTACAAGCTGCACCGCGCCTGTGACGAGCCATGCGCGGCCGTCAGAAAATGAAGCTGTAGAAGCAGGTAAAGAACGCTGCGAAGCTCAGCGCGAACAACCGCCAGTCGCTGTCGTCGTTGCGCACGCGCCGCGCGCGTGGTGGCGGCGGCAGACTGCGCCGAAACGGGTGGCCGGCGGCTTCATTGGTAAGAACGAGACGTCTGGTCATAGCCAAACGTTAACGTGGCGTTTACCTTTTGCGATCCACCCAAAATGGGCCGGCTTCAGCCCCGCTGTCCCGTTCCGAAACACGGCAGCAATAAGGCAGGCCTTTGGCCGTGCCGCTCGCTCCAACACCTGCCATTCGCGCACAAAAAAAGCGGCCCTTGCGAGCCGCTTTTCCTGATCGTCCAGAGGGTTGGCGCCCCCACCGTCAGGCGGCGGCACCATCCTTCTGCTTCTTCTCGGCATAGACGCGGATCGGTTCCTTGCGGCCCTCGATCACATCCTTGTCGATCATCACCTCGTCCACGCCGTCCATGCCCGGCAGGTCGAACATGGTGTCGAGCAGGATCGCCTCCAGGATCGAGCGGAGGCCGCGGGCACCGGTCTTGCGCTCGATCGCCTTCTTGGCGACCGTGACCAGCGCGTCGTCGGTGAAGTCCAGCTCCACCTCCTCCATCTCGAACAGCTTCTGATACTGCTTCACCAGCGCGTTCTTCGGCTCGGACAGGATCTTGACCAGCGCGTCGACGTCCAGGTCCTCCAGCGTCGCGATGACGGGCAGACGACCGACGAATTCCGGGATCAGGCCGAACTTCAGCAGATCCTCCGGCTCGGTCTGGCGAAGCACCTCGCCGGTGCGCTTCTCCTCGGGCGCCGCGACATAGGCACCAAAGCCGATCGACTTGCCCTGCAAGCGGTCGCCGATGATCTTTTCCAGCCCCGAAAAGGCACCGCCACAGATGAACAGGATGTTCGTCGTGTCGACCTGCAGGAACTCCTGCTGCGGATGCTTGCGGCCACCCTGCGGCGGAACGCTGGCGGTCGTGCCCTCCATCAGCTTCAACAGCGCCTGCTGCACGCCCTCGCCGCTCACGTCGCGCGTGATCGACGGGTTCTCGGCCTTGCGGCTGATCTTGTCGATCTCGTCGATATAGACGATGCCGCGCTGCGCCCGCTCGACGTTGTAGTCCGACGCCTGAAGCAGCTTCAGGATGATGTTCTCGACATCCTCACCGACATAGCCGGCCTCGGTCAGCGTCGTCGCGTCCGCCATGGTGAACGGCACGTCCAGGATACGGGCCAGCGTCTGCGCCAGCAGCGTCTTGCCGCAGCCGGTGGGGCCGACGAGCAGGATGTTCGACTTGGCGAGTTCGACGTCCGCACCCTTGGCGCCGTGGTTCAGCCGCTTGTAATGGTTGTGCACCGCCACCGACAGCACGCGCTTGGCCTGCTTCTGCCCGATGACATAGTCGTCGAGCACGTTGCAGATTTCCTGCGGGGTCGGCACGCCGCCGTCCTTCTTGGATACCAGCGCCGACTTCGTTTCCTCGCGGATGATGTCGTTGCACAGTTCCACGCATTCGTCGCAGATGAAAACCGTCGGTCCGGCGATCAGCTTGCGCACCTCGTGCTGCGACTTGCCGCAGAACGAGCAATAGAGGGTGCTCTTCGAGTCGCCACCGCTCAGTTTCGTCATTCAATCACCTCTCGCATCCGCCCGGCGGATGCGCTCCGTTGGTGGGGTGCCCATCGTATCGCACCCCGGTAAACGCACAATCGAAATAAGCCGTTTACACAGAACGGCTCATCCCGTTTCGCCTCATGCCGCGGCGGCGTCCTCGCTCGGCACCGGCCGCTTGTCGAACACTTCGTCGATCAGGCCGAAATTCTTCGCCTCGTCCGACGACAGGAACGTGTCGCGGTCCATGCGGCGCTCGATCTCGTCGATCGGCTGACCGGTGTATTTGGCGTACAGCTCGTTCATCCGCTGGCGGATGCGCAGGATTTCCTTGGCCTGGATCTCGATGTCCGACGCCATGCCCTGTGCGCCGCCCGACGGCTGGTGGATCATGATCCGCGCATTGGTCAGCGCGACACGCATGCCCGGCTCGCCCGCCGACAGCAGGAAGCTGCCCATCGACGCCGCCTGCCCGATGCACACCGTGCCGACGCGCGGACGGATATACTGCATCGTGTCGTGGATCGCCATGCCCGCCGTGACGACACCGCCCGGCGAGTTGATGTACATGAAGATGTCCTTCTTCGGGTTCTCGGACTCGAGGAAGAGCAACTGCGCGGTGATGAGCGAGGCCATGCCGTCCTCAACGCCGCCGGTCACGAAAACGATACGCTCGCGCAGCAGGCGCGAGAAGATGTCGAACGAACGCTCGCCACGGTTGGACTGCTCGATGACGATCGGCACCAGACCGGCCTGGGTCTGCCGAAGACCGACGCCGGCCTGCGCCAGCGGGCTTGCGAAATCGCCGGTCTCGAACGGATTGTGCATGAAACTCTCTCTGATGCCCTGAAGGCCCCCTATGTCGCGTGACCGCGAGCGGAGTTCAAGCCCCGGCAGACGGTGCCGGATGGGACAGATAGGCCAGCCGCCGGACCTCCAGCCGCCCGCGCACCACCGTGTCCAGGATCAGCCCCGCGAACAGGTTCAGCGCCGCCAGCAGCATGAGGCCGGTCGACAGGATCGCGGTCGGGAAACGCGGCACCTGATGCGTCTGCAGATAGGTCAGCATCAGCGGCACCGCGAGCAGCACGGCGACCGCCGCCAGCAGCGCCCCGATTGCGCCGAAGAACCACATCGGCCGCTCGATCCGGTACAGCTTCAGGATCGTGCGCAGGATGCGCCAGCCATCGCCATAGGTGCTCAGTTTCGACGCCGACCCCTCGGGCCGTGCGAAATAGGGCGTCGCCACCTCCGCGCACGGCATCTTCAGCTCCAGTGCATGGACGCTGATCTCCGTCTCGATCTCGAAGCCGACCGACAGCACGGGGAAGCTCTTGACGAACCGGCGCGAAAACACCCGGTATCCCGACAGGATATCCGAAAAGCTGCGGCCGAACAGCCGCGCCAGCATGCCGGTCAGCATCGCATTGCCGAAGCGGTGGCCGCGGCGATAGGCGAGTTCCGCCTCGCTGACCCGCTGGCCGACGATCATGTCCAGTTGCTCGTCCACCAGCCGCGCGACCAGCGCCGGTGCGGAGGCGGCGTCATAGGTCGCGTCCCCATCCGCCATCACATAGATGTCGGCATCGACATCGGCGAACATGCGCCGGACCACCGCGCCCTTGCCCTGGATCCGCTCGCGCCGGACGATCGCCCCCGCCGCCGCGGCCACCTGCGTGGTGCGATCGGACGAGTTGTTGTCATAAACGTAGATCGCGGCATCCGGCAGCGCGGCGCGGAACCCGGCAACCGTCTGCGCGATGGCGGCTTCCTCGTTGTAGCACGGGAGCAGGACGGCGATACGGGGCAAAGCGGCGGACATGGCGGGCGCCTGTCTGGAAGGAAAGTTCTGCGTCGGCGATCCGCCCTCACCCTTCCCATCGGCTCTGCCGATGGGCCCCTTCCCTCTCCCGCCGGGAGAGGGAGGGAGCGCCGCAGGCGCGGAAGGGTGAGGGTGACCCGGCCGCGGCGCCAGTGGGCGGGGCTCCAGAGGGAACCCCACCCATCAAGGCCTTACGCCTCGGTCTTCGGTGCAGCCTTCTTGGCGCGCGGCTTCTTCGGGGCGGCCTCGGCGCCTTCCTCGGCGTCCGTTGCCTCGCCCTCGGCGGCAGCGGCCTTCTTGGCGCGCGGCTTCTTCGCCGCGGGCTCACCCTCGGCGGCCGGCGTCTCGTCCTTGGCCGCGGCCTTCTTCTTGGCGGCCTTCGGCTTGGGCGCGTCTTCCGCGTCGCCGGTCACCTCGGTCTCGGCCACCGGCGTGCCGTGATCATGGTCATGGCCATGCGCATGGTCATGATCGTGGCCATGGTCATGATGATCGTGATCGTGATCATGGTTGTGGATGTGCGTGCCGGTCGCGAAGCCGTCCTCGCTCTCGATCGCCGCTTCCAGTTCCTCGCGCGTGGTCTCGCGGTCGGTGATCTCGGCCTTGCCGAACAGGAAGTCGACGACCTTGTCCTCGTACAGCGGCGCGCGGAGCTGGGCTGCCGCCATCGGCTCCTGCTGGATATACTGGATGAAGCGCTGGCGGTCTTCCGCGCCATACTGCTGCGCGGCCTGCGCGATCAGGCGGTTCATTTCCTGCGACGTCACTTCGACGCCGTTCGCCTGGCCGATCTCGGACAGCAGCAGGCCCAGGCGCACGCGGCGCTCGGCGATCTTGCGGTAATCGTCGCGCTCGCCTTCCATCTCGGCCTTGGCCTTTTCCGGATCGGCTTCGTGCGTCGCTTCATGCTCGAGCTGCGCCCAGATCTGCGAGAACTCGGCCTCGACCATCGACGGCGGCACTTCGAAGTCATGCCCCTCGGCCAGCTGGTCGAGCAGCTTGCGCTTCATGTAGGTGCGCGTCAGGCCGTTATGCTCCTGCTCGATCTGCCCCTTCAGCAGCTCGCGAAGCTGGTCCAGACCCTCCAGGCCCAGATTCTTGGCCATCTCGTCGTCGACGGTCGCCTCGCCGGCGGTCTTCACCGACTTGATGACCAGGTCGAAGGTCGCCGGCTGACCGGCCAGTTCCTTGGCGGGATAGTCCTCGGGGAAGGTGACGGAGATCTGCTTCTCCTCGCCCGCCTTCACGCCGACGATCTGGTCCTCGAAACCGGGGATCAGGCGCCCGGAGCCGATCTCGACGCCCATGTCAGTGCCGGTGCCGCCCTCGAAGGCGACGCCGTCGGCGGTCTTGCCGACGAAATCGACGGTGACCAGGTCGCCCTGCTCGGCCGCCTTGTCGCCGGCATCGTCCCAGCGCTTCTGCTGCTCGGCGAACTTCTTCAGCTGCTCGTCGATCGACGCGTCGGCGACCGGCACGGTCAGACGCTCCAGCTTCAGGCCGTCGATGGCGGGCGCCGGCACCTGCGGCAGCACTTCCATCGTCACGGTCAGCGTCGCATCCTTGCCCGGCTCATACCCCTCGCCCAGCTCAACCTGCGGCTGCATCGCGGGGCGCAGGCCCTTGTCGGCGATCAGCGACTGGATGCCTTCCTGCACCGCCGCGTTCAGCGCGTCCTGCTGCAGCGCCGGGCCGTGCATCTTGCGCACCAGGTTCGCGGGCACCTTGCCGGGGCGGAAGCCGGGCATGCGGATTTGCGGGGCGAGGCGCTTCAGCTCGGCATCGACCTTGGTGTCGATGTCCTGGGTGGTGATGGTGAGCGTATAGGCGCGCTTCAGCCCCTCGTTCAGCGTCTCGACAGTCTGCATCCTAAGGCCTTCAATCTGGAGAAATTTCTTGACGGCTTTCCGTCCCGCCGGGCGGCGGGACTGGTGCGGGCGAAGGGACTCGAACCCCCACATCTTACGATACTGGAACCTAAATCCAGCGCGTCTACCAGTTCCGCCACGCCCGCACAGGACACTGCCGATGGGCGGGCGTCTATATCAGCATGGCATGGCGGAGCAAGAGGAACAGGCAACCCGCGCAGCGCCCGCGCGTTTGCCCATCGTACCAAGGAGAGAAATGATGGCCACGCAGCCCCCGACCGAGGTTCCACCGCAGCCCACCCAGCCGGCACAGCCCGACGCCCCGCCGCCGGAAATCGCACCACCCGGCCCCGATTTCGACCAGCCCTCCCCCGGCACCCCGTCGGGCGATCCGGGCACCGGCCAGCCTGCGGAAATCTGAGCGCATGGCCCAGGACGAGCAAGGCCAGCACCCGCTAACGCCCCAGCCCCTCACCCCCGAGGAGGGCGCAACGGCCAGCGATGTCGGCGCCCGCAAGCCCGGCGACACTGACGACATTGGCGGCACCGACGCGATGCGCGCCGAGACCGGCGGTCTTGCCGGTACGAGCCGCTGAAACAAGGAACAGTCATGAACGATCCCGAACCGAATCCCGACAGCCTTCCCGAAGATCGCCCGGACGCGCATCCGGACAGCCCACCCGCCGCGCAGGACGATGACGCGCGCAGCGACATCGAACAGGCGGTCGAGGCGCGCTCGGACGCGGTCGAGCGCGGCGAGGGCGGCGACGAACCCGGCACCTTCACCGATGCAGGCGCATTCGACGGCAACAGCGGCACCGGCGGCGTCGTGAAGAACCAGGACCTGACGCAGCAATAAGGCTGTTATTGTCTCCGTTCGTGCTGAGCGAAGTCGAAGCAAACCTCCAAGTTCAGGATTTGAACTTGGAATTGGATGACATCCTATTGATCCCTCCCCCGTTCGTCTCGAGTAGTCGTCGAGCAGCGGCGTAGCCGTGTATCGAGACGACGTATCGAGAGACAGGTCTCCGCGTGTGACACTGTCTCGATACGAGCTCTCGATACGCTCCTGCGGAGCTACTCGATCTCTACTCGACACGAACGGATTGAGGTGACGTCGCCCTACTCCATTTCCGCCGAGCGGACTATGGTCGAAGCGGTGCGTACAACGCGTCATCCCGGTCGGCTCGACGATTGGAAACATTTCCAACGGTCATCCAACGAGCCCCGCGAGTCGCTTTTCGATCGCCCTGTTCGCCCTCACCCTGCCCGCGGTTCGCTACTCCCTCTCCCGCCGGGAGAGGGAAAAGACGCCGAAGGCGGCGAAGGGTGAGGGCGACCGGACGTGCTCGAACCAGTGCCAACCTTATAGGACCGCTCAAGACACCTTCACGCTGGCACCCGGCAATTGCGCCGTACCGGCCAGCGCACGATAGTCGGCCAGGTTCCGCTCGTAATAATGGATCGCCGGTGCCTCGAAGCTGATCAGATACAGCCGCCCGTCCACGATCGCCCCCATCGCCTCGCCGCGGCGCTTCACCTCCTCATCCTTCAGCGTGAAGCTATAGGCGAAGCGGAAGCCTTTCCGCCCCGCAAAGGTCGCCGGTGCCACATCGTCCACGCTGAACAGCGCGGAGCCGCCCGCCAGCCGGTAGCTGCTCTCAAACAACTGCACGACGTCCGAAGCCAGCATCGTCGCACCGAACCGCGGCAGCGGCGTGCGCTTCTTGTCCACTTCGCGAAACAGCGTCTGGCCGTCCGCAATGCCGCCATAGAACGTCACCTCGTTCAGCGGCATGCCGTCCAGTGTCCAAGCTTCCGCATTGCGGCCGGGGCGCGACTGCATCCGGTTCCAGTCGATCGGCGGCTGCACCGTCAGCGCCGACTTCGCCACCGCGACGCGGACGCCGTGCGGCACCAGCTCATAGGCCAGCGCCGGACTGGCCATCATCAGCGCGGCCGCCACCGCCCATCCCTGTACCCTGCGCATCACAACCCCTCCGCCATCATGCCGATCATCGCCTTGTCCGTCGCATCGGGCTTGCGCCGCAGATATTCCGCCAGCGCCGCGCGCCCCTCGTCCGCCCGCCCGGTGCGCAGCGCCACCAGCCCCGCCCCGCGCCACGCCTCGGCCGGTGCGCCCGGCAGGGCGATCGCCTCGCGATAGAAACCCGCCGCCTGGCCCAGATCCGCCACCTGCCCCCGCGCGCGGTACAATTCGCCCCGCGCATAAAGGAGGTCGGCAGTCCACCCCTCATGGGCCAGCGCGGTCAACAGGAAGTCGGTCGCACCCGTGTCGTTCAGCTTCACCTGATCGTCCACCAGTTGCGGCCACCACGGCGCCAGTGCGGCGCTATACGCCGCGCGTCCGTCCTCGCCGGTCCCGCCGGCCGCCAGCGCGTGCAGGGCCGCGATCCGCTCCGCACTGGGGGGATGCGTGGCGAACAGCCCGCCATTGTCGTTCTTGCGGCTGCGGGTGTGGCGTGCCGCGGCGGTCGCGTCCTGCTCGGCGCGCAACTGCTCCCACACCTTTTCCGCCTCGCGCGGGTCATAGCCGGCCTTGACCATCAACGGCACCGATCCCGCGTCCGCCTCGCTTTCCATCGCGCGCGAGAAATGGAAGATCGCGCCGATCAGCCCGAACTGCACCGCGCCCATCGCCGCCGCGCCCGCCAGCCCCGGCACCGGCAGCACCGACAGCCACGCCAGCGCATTGGCCTTGCCCCGCATGTCGCGCAGGTTGCGCAGCGAATGCTGCCGCGTGAAATGCGCATATTCATGGCCCAGCACCGCGGCCAATTGCGCCTCGTTGCGCACGCGCAGCAACAGGCCGGTATTGACCATCATCATGCCGGTCGGCGCCATCGATGCGTTGAAATCCGCGGTCCGCACCAGATAGATGCGCACCCCCTGGCATGCGGCCGCGTCCACCATCCGGCAGAAGACGCCGCGCACATAGGCGTTGAGCGCCGGATCGCGGATGACGAAGGCGCTGGTCCGGAACCGACGCTCCAGCTCGTCCACCTCCATCCACAGCCCGCGCTCGTCCTTGTCCGCCGGCTGGTAACCCATGCCGATCCCCGCACCCGGCCCAGCCTGCGCGGAACCGCCCTGCGCCGGCCCTGTGGCAAGCAGCGCCAGCGCCGCCAGCACATGCGCGATCATTTCGCCGCGACCTGCCGCCCTTGCGCCGTCGGAAACTCGGCCAGCAACTGCCCAACCCGCTTGGCCGCGCCCTCGTCGGTGCGCACGTCACCGCCCGATCCCGGATCGACGTTGAACCATACGATGTTGCCGGTCTTCAGGTCGACCAGCGCGGCATAGCTTTCGTGCACGCCCGCCTGCACCACCGCCCCCACCGCCAGCGCGGCGAAGATCTGCAACGCCTTGCGCCCGGCCGTGCCATAGGCGTCGTGCGTCGACAGGAACAATGCATAGTCCCCGCCGCCGATCGGCCCCAGCCGCGCTGCGCCCTCGCCCAGCGTCCAGTCGAACCGGTCCTTCTTGGTCGGCAGGCTCGCCGCCGGGTTCATCTTGTGCTGGACGATCGCGCCCGCCACCGTGCGGAACAGCGCTTGATACTCCGCGATCAGCTGCCCCGCCTCGCCGTCCTGCTCGGCCAGGAACACCGCTTCGTTGCCGGCTGCCTGCTGGTTCGCCTTGACCTGTGCGACCAGCTTGTCGCGTGCCGCCGCGGTCCAGTCGGCATTCGCCTCCTCGACCCCGCCCGCGCCCATCGCCCCCACCTTCACGTCCGGCCGAAAGACGATGATCCGCACCGGCTTGCCACCGTCGAAGCGGAAGTTGCGGTCGAAACGGATCTTGGCGTCCGCCATTGCCGGTACGACCAGAAGCATCGCCGCAAACGCAGCGAACCAGCGCGATGACATGCAAAAACCCCCCGGTTCCGGCCCGCGTCACGAGCCGCAGGAAACCTAATCCGGGGTGGGCGCGGCGGGCAAGCGCAGCTTCTTACAAGCTGCCTGCCCGCCCGTCTGGCTTAGCCAAGCGCCTTTTTCAGCAGGTCGTTGACCACGGCCGGGTTCGCCTTGCCGCCCATCGCCTTCATCGTCTGCCCGACGAAGAAGCCGAACAGCGCCTCCTTGCCGCCGCGATATTGCGCCAGCTGGTTGGGGTTCTTCTCCAGCACGCCCGCGATCACCGCCTCGATCGCACCGGTGTCGCTGGTCTGCTTCAGGCCGCGCTCCTCCACGATCCTGGCCGCGCCGTCGCCGGTCTCCAGCATCACCTCGAACACCTGCTTGGCCAGACTGCCCGACAGCGTCCCGTCCGCCACCAGCGCCAGCAGCTCGGCCGCCTGGTCCACGCTCACCGGACTGTTCTCGATCCCCTTCCCCGTCCGGTTCAGCGCCCCGAACAGTTCCGACGTCACCCAGTTCGCCGCCGGCACCGGCTTGGCGCCCGTCTCCAGCAGCGCATCGAACCAGCGCGCCGCCTCCACCTCGGCGGTCAGCACATTGGCGGCATAGGCGCTGATCCCCAGGCCCTCATACCGCTTGCGCTTGGCGTCGGGCAGTTCGGGCAGGCTGGCGCGACACTCCTCCAGAAACGCCTCGTCCAGCTCCAGCGGAAGCAGGTCGGGATCGGGGAAGTAGCGGTAATCATGCGCATCTTCCTTCGACCGCATCGACCGCGTCGTGCCGCTCTCGACGTTGAACAGCCGCGTTTCCTGGACGATCCTGCCGCCATCCTCCAGCACGGAGACCTGACGCTTGGCCTCATATTCGATCGCGGCCATCACGAAGCGCACCGAATTGACGTTCTTCGTCTCGGTCCGCGTGCCCAGTTCGTCGCCGACCTTGCGCACGCTGACGTTCACGTCGGCGCGCATCGAGCCTTCTTCCATGTTGCCGTCGCAGGAACCCACATAGCGCAGGATCGCGCGCAGCTTGCGCAAATAAGCCCCCGCTTCCGCCGGCGACCGCATGTCCGGCCGGCTGACGATCTCCATTAGTGCCACGCCCGAACGATTGAGGTCGACATAGGAGCGCGTCGGATGCTGGTCGTGCATCAGCTTGCCCGCATCCTGCTCGACATGGATGCGCTCGACGCCGATCGACTTGACCGAGCCTTCGGGGTCCTTCTCGTCCAGCGCGATCTCGATCGCCCCCTCGCCCACCAGCGGGTGGTAGAGCTGGCTGATCTGATAACCCTGCGGCAGATCGGCATAGAAATAATTCTTGCGGTCGAACCGCGACCAGCGGTTGATCTGCGCATCGATCGCCATGCCGGTGCGCACCGCCTGGCGGATGCACTCGCGGTTCGGCACCGGCAGCATGCCGGGCATCGCCGCGTCGATCAGCGACACCTGCGTGTTGGGTTCGGCCCCGAACGCCGTCGCTGCGCCCGAAAAGAGCTTCGCCCGGCTCGTCACCTGCGCGTGCACCTCCAGGCCGATCACGACCTCCCACTCGCCGGTGGCACCCTGGATGCGGTAGGTTGATTCCGTCATTTCGCTTCCTGCCCAATTCCGTCGGAGCGCTTGGTACCGGTCAGGTCTTCACCGCGGCGACCTTTGCTCCACACATGCAAACGGGGCCCGACCGACGACCCCATATTCTTCGTCACAGCCGCACTTCGCCGCCGGGCCGGGGCATCGTCATCCCGTTCACGACGATCCCCCGCGGCGTCGGCAACCCAGCCGACCAACTCGAGACAAGCCTCAAGAAGATCGGCTGCGTCCAAGGCCTACCACCAGGCCTCGGGCCGCGCGGTGAAGCCCGCGCGCTGCTCGATCGCCAGGCTGGCGTTCAGCACGCCCTGCTCGTCCAGCGGCTTGCCGATGATCTGCAGGCCCAGCGGCAGACCGCCCGCATCCAGCCCGCCCGGCACGCTCATCGCCGGCAGGCCGGCAAGGCTGGCGGGCACGGTGAAGACGTCGTTCAGGTACATCGCGATTGGATCGGCCTGCTTCTCGCCCAGCGCGAACGCCGCGGACGGCGCGGTCGGGGTCAACAGCACGTCGCACTGCTCGAACGCCCGCTCGAAATCGCGCGCGATCAGCGCCCGCACCTTTTGCGCCTGCGTGTAATAGGCGTCGTAGAAGCCGGCGGACAGCACATAGGTGCCGATCATGATGCGGCGCTTCACCTCCGGGCCGAAGCCGTCGGCGCGCGTCGCGGCATACATGTCCTGCAACCCCGCCCCCTCGGGCAGGTCGCGCAGGCCATAGCGCACGCCGTCATAGCGCGCGAGGTTGGACGAGGCCTCGGCCGGGGCGATGATGTAATAGGCCGGCAGCGCGTACTTCGTATGCGGCAGCGAGACCTCGACGATCTCGGCGCCTGCATCGCGCAGCCAGTCGATACCTTGGCTCCACAGCGCCTCGATCTCGGCGGGCATGTTGTCGACCCGGTATTCGCGCGGCACGCCGACCCGCTTGCCCTTCAGGCCCGCGTTCAGCCCTGCTTCCCAGTTCGGCACGTCCAGTTGCAGCGACGTCGCGTCCTTGGCGTCGAAACCCGCCATCGCCTCCAGCATGATCGCGCAGTCGCGCACGTCCTGCGCCATCGGCCCCGCCTGGTCGAGCGAGGAGGCAAAGGCGATCGTGCCCCAGCGCGAGCAGCGGCCATAGGTCGGCTTGATACCCGAAATGCCGGTGAACGCGGCCGGCTGGCGGATCGACCCGCCGGTGTCCGTCCCCGTCGCACCCGGGCACAGCCGCGCCGCGACCGCCGAGGACGAACCGCCAGACGATCCACCCGGCGCCAGCGCGGCATTGCCGCCGTCGCTCCGCCGCCATGGCGAGATGACGTTGCCGAACGCGCTCGTCTCGTTGGACGACCCCATGGCGAACTGGTCCATGTTCAGCTTGCCGAGCATGCCCGCGCCCGCATCCCACAACTTCTGCGAGATGGTGGACTCATAGGGCGGCACGAAGCCTTCCAGGATGTGGCTCGCCGCGGTGGTTGCCACGCCCTTGGTGCAGAACAGGTCTTTCATGCCGATCGGCACGCCGGCCAGCGGCTTGGCCGCATCGCCCGCTGCACGCGCCTTGTCGGCGGCGTCGGCGGCGGCCAGCGCATGGTCGGGTGTTTCCACCAGGAACGCGTTCAGCGCCTTGGCAGCCGCCACCTTCGCGTTGAAGGCCTCGGCCACCTCGCGTGCGGAGAAGTCGCCGGCGCGGAAGCCGTCGCGGATGCCGGCAATGCCGAGATTGGTCACGTCGCTCATTATTCGATCACCTTGGGCACCGTGAAGAAGCCATGTTCGGCCTGGGGGGCGCCGGCCATCAGCGCATCGCGCAGGTCGCCGCCGGTCAGCGGATCGGCGTTCACCACGTCGTCGCGCAGGCGCAGCGTATTGGGGATCACCGCGGTCATCGGCTCGACCCCGCTGGTGTCGACCTCGCCCAATTGCTCGATCCAGCCCAGAATGTTGCCCAGTTCGGGCGCCAGGCGGCTGGCATCCTCGTCGGTGATCGCGATGCGCGCCAGGCTCGCGATCCGTTTCACGGTTGCAGTATCTACGGACATGCCCCTGCGGCTACAATGCCGCCACTCCGCGCGCAACGCTTTTGCCACGTGACGCCGATTGCAACCTGCGCAACGCTACGGCACGGAGTTGGCGGTTGCGGCGGCGATGCTATTGCTGCACTGCACAACGGAGATATGATGTGGCCCGCAAATTCCTTTATGTCGTCGCGGGCCTCATCGTGCTCGCGATAGCCGCGACCTTCGCCTACCGGTTGTTCGGCAACCAGTTGCTGCGCTGGTCGACGGTGCCGGGCGAGTCGTTCCGGGCACAGCCGGCGGCCCCGCCGTCGCTCTACGATCGCACCGCCTTGTGGCTCGCGCGTCCCGAACTCCCGAACAATCCGGCCCAATGGACGCCCGCCGGCCATGCGCCGGGCAAGACCGGCACGGGGGCCGCGATCTTCTTCATCCACCCGACCTCCTATATCAGCAAGGCGAGCTGGAACGCGCCGCTGGACGATGCGGAGACCAACGAGCGCACCGCGCTGTTCCTGCGCGGCCAGGCCAGCGCGTTCAACGCAGCGGGCGATGTCTGGGCGCCGCGCTATCGCCAGGCGACGTTCGGCGCCTTCCTGACCAGCGTGGCGGATGCCGAACGGGCGCTGGCGCTCGCTTATGGCGACATCGACGCGGCGTTCGATTCGTTTCTGGACACGATCGGGCCGGATCGCCCGATCATCCTCGCCGGCCACAGCCAGGGCGCGCTCCACCTGACCCGGCTGCTGCGCGACCGGGTGGCGGGCAACCCCGCCCTCGCCCGCCGTATCGTCGCCGCCTATGTGGTCGGCTGGCCCGTCTCCGTCACCACCGATCTGCCGCGCATGGGCCTGCCCGCCTGCGGGACGGCGGACCAGACCGGCTGCATCCTCTCGTGGCAGACCTTTGCCGAGCCGGCGGACCCATCGCTGATCCTCGACGTGTACGATCAGACGCAGGGCTTCAACGGCGCCCCGCGCCGCGACACGCCGATGCTGTGCACCAACCCGCTGACCGGAACTCCGAACGTGCAGGCACCCGCCACTGCCAATCTCGGCACGCTCTACCCCTCGCCCGATCTCAAGACCGCCGACCTGCTGCCGAACCGCGTTGCCGCCCGCTGCGGCGATCGCGGTTTCCTGCTGATCGGTGACGGCCCCAATGTCGGCCCCTATGTGCTGCCCGGCAACAACTACCATGTCTACGACTACAGCCTGTTCTGGGCCAATGTCCGCGCGGATGCGAACCGCCGGCTGGCGGCGTTCGCGCGGTGATCACGCTCGACCGCAACGTCTTTCGCGAGGCGCTTCCCACCGGCGGTCGCCTGCTCGGCCTCGACGTCGGGACCAAGACGATCGGCACCGCGCTGTGCGATGCCGGCTGGACCTTTGCCAGCCCCGCCACCCTCGTCCGCCGCACCAAATTCGCGCAGGACAAGGCGCTGCTCGCCGACCTGATCGCCAAGCAGTCGGTCAGGGGGCTCGTCATCGGCCTCCCCCTCAATCTCGACGGTTCGGAAAGCCCCCGCTCGCAATCCACCCGCGCCTTTGCCCGCAATTGCGAGGATCTGGGGCCCGTCCTGCTCTGGGACGAACGCTGGTCCACCGTCGCGGTCGAACGCTTCATGATCGAACAGGACATGAGCCGCGCCAAACGCGCCGAGAAGATCGACAACTTCGCCGCCGCCCATAT
>NZ_JALNUQ010000046.1:0-32886 GCF_026540875.1 Sphingomonas sp. GM_Shp_2 | reverse complement strand
TGGCGGCGGGTGGCCACCAAGGAGGATCGGGGACGGTTGCGGCGGTGGCGCGACGCATGGGTCGAGGCAATGGCGCAGGTACGGGCCAGCGAACATGCGGGGGCAGCGGCCGCGCTGGGCGCGCTGGCGGATGGCGACCGGGCGCTGGCCGACCCCGCGCTGCCCGATGGCGACTATCGCTGCCGCACGATCAAGCTGGGCGCCAAGGGCATGACGCGCCTGCGCTACGTCGCCTATCCCTTCTTCGGATGCCGGGTGTCGGAGGGCGGCAGCCGGCTGGTCAAGCTGGACGGATCGCAGCGCTTCGCCGGGCGGCTTTATGCCGATACCGATGCGCGCGCGGTGTTTCTGGGGACGCTGATGCTGGCGGACGAGGCGCGGCCGCTGGCCTATGGCCGGGACCGGGCGCGCGACATGGTGGGGATCGTGGAGCGGGTCGGGCCGGCGCGCTGGCGGATCGCGATGCCCTATCCCGCCTATGAATCGCTGCTCGACGTGGTGGAGATCGTGCCGGCGGGCTGAGCCGCGGTCACCGGCGCGATCGGCGGCAGCGTGGCGAGATAGGCCCTGCCGTGCTGGCCGATCGGGGTGACGCGGCCGGCATTGGCCGCGGCCACCGCCTTTAGATAGGAACGCGGCTTGCGCATCAGCTTCGGCTGGTCGAGCCCGGTCAGGCCGAGGCGGCCGGCCGCCTCCTTGACGAAATGGATGCAGTTGCGGGTGCCCAGATCGTAGCGGCTGTCGCCGCCATCCTCGCTCCAGCCGGCGATCAGGGCCAGGATCTCGCTATATTGCGCATCGGTCATCACCACCGAGAATTGCGCGTCGCTGCCCGCGACATAGCCGGGGGTGGGGCGATCGAGGCGGCCCGCCACCGACCCGAACAACAGCGCCGGGCTGACCGAGCGGGCGGTGAAGCCGAAATAGCTGTCGACCGGCGGGCCACCGGCATCGGCCACGCCCCGCAAGCTGAAAAAGGTGTGCGGGAAACTGTTGCCGAGCTCATGGCTCCAGAAGGTGATGGTGACCGCGGCCTGCGCCGGCATCGCCGATGCCAGCCAGAGCAGCAGGGGAGCGAGCAGGCGAAGGAGCGGGCGCATGGCCCATCATATCGCAGGTCGCGGCGCGAGCGGAGGGGCATTTTCGCGCTTTTCGGGGCGAATATAGATGGACGAGAGCATCGGTACGGCAGCGCGCAGATCATCCTCCAGATGCTCGATCAGCGTCTCCGCCTCGCCCATGGGCAAGTCGTCGACGAAATCGGCGCTGATCGCGGCGAAGATGCTGTCGGGCGCGGTATGGACGGTGCGGACATGGTTGACGTGCGTGATCCACGGCTGCGCATCGACCAGCGCACGGATGCGCTCAACGGTGACCGGATCGGCGCGCTCGCCGATCAGCAGCCCCTTGGCCTCGCGGGCGAGCAGCACCGCGACCGCGGCAAGGATCAGGCCGATCAGGACGGAGGCGACGCCGTCGATCCGCGGATCGGCATAGGCATGGCTAGCCCAGACGCCGATGCCGGCGATGACGAGGCCGGCCAGCGCGGCCGAATCCTCGAACAGCACGATGAAGCCGGCGGGGTCCTTGGACTGGTGGATCGCGCGCCACCAGCCGGTATCGCCCTTGGCCTTGGCGAACTCGCGCACCGCGATCGTCCAGGACGCGCCCTCCAGCAGAAAGGCGATGACGAGGACGATGTAGTTGACGGTGGGGTCGCGCAACGGCTCGGGCGTGCGGATGTGGCGCACCCCTTCATAGATCGACACGCCGGCACCGATCGCGAAGATCAGGATCGCGACGACGAAGGCCCAGAAATACAGCTCGCGCCCATAGCCGAACGGGTGAACGATATCGGGGGCGCGGCGGGCCTTTTTCTGGCCATAGAGCAGCAGTACCTGATTGCCGCTGTCGACGACCGAATGGACGCCCTCCGTCAACATGGAGGACGATCCGGTGATCCCGGCGGCGACGAACTTGGCGATGCCGATCCCAAGATTGGCGGCCAAGGCGCCGAACAGGACGATGTTCTCGCGGATGCGGGCGGTCAGGCCGGTGTCGGACATGGGAGCCCAAGCGCTTGCGAGGCCTTGCGGGTTCCTGCGCCGAGCGCGGTGAGTCGCAATTCGCTCGCACGGCGCGAGGCAATCGCTATATGGGGGCTTTGCTGTCCCCCATAAGGTGTCGTCGTGTTCAAAGGCCTTAGCCCCATCCTGTATAACGGCCGCGAAGTCTGGCCGATCGTCGAAGGGGGCAAAGGTGTGGCCGCGACGAACCACGCATCCGCCGGCGCCTGGGCCGCCGCGGGCGGCATCGGCACGGTTTCTGCCGTAAATGCAGATAGTTACGATGCAGAGGGCAAGATCATCCCGCAGGTGTACCGCGCGCTGACCCGGCGCGAGCGGCACGAGGAACTGATCGAATACGCGATCGAGGGGGCGGTGCAGCAGGTCAAACGCGCCTGGGACATTGCCGGCGGCAACGGCGCGATCAACATCAACGTGCTGTGGGAAATGGGCGGCGCGCAGCGCGTGCTGCAGGGTGTGCTGGAGCGGACAAAGGGGCTGGTCGCGGGTGTCACCTGCGGTGCGGGCATGCCGTACAAGCTGTCCGAGATCGCCGCCGAGCATCAGGTCAGCTATCTGCCGATCGTGTCCTCGGGCCGGGCGTTCCGCGCGCTGTGGAAGCGCGCCTATTCCAAGGCGGCCGAGTGGCTGGCGGGCGTGGTCTATGAGGACCCCTGGCTGGCGGGCGGGCATAACGGCCTGTCCAATGCCGAAAATCCGTTGAAGCCCGAAGATCCCTATCCCCGCGTCAAGGCGCTGCGCGAGACGATGCGCGAGGGCGGCATTTCGGACGAGGTGCCGATCGTGATGGCCGGCGGCGTCTGGTACCTGCGCGACTGGAACGACTGGATCGACAATCCCGAGCTGGGGCGCATTGCCTTCCAGTTCGGCACCCGCCCGCTGCTGACCCGCGAAAGCCCGATCCCCGAGGCGTGGAAGGCGCGGCTGATGACGATCGAGGAGGGCGACGTGCTGCTCCACCGGTTCAGCCCGACCGGTTTCTATTCGTCGGCGGTGCGCAATCCCTTCCTGCGCAACCTGGAAGCGCGGTCGGACCGGCAGATCGCCTTTTCCACGCAGGAAGCGGGCGACCATGTCTTCCAGCTCGACGTGGGCGTGAAGGGCAAGAATTTCTGGGTGACGCGCAACGACCTGCTGCGCGCGCGCGAATGGTTCGGGCATGGCTTCACCACCGCGCTGAAGACGCCGGACAATACGCTGGTCTTCGTCACGCCCGAGGAAACCAAGGAAATCCGCAAGGACCAGGCGGACTGCATGGGCTGCCTGTCGCAGTGCCTGTTTTCGAGCTGGGCGGACACCGAGACGAATTCGACCGGGCGACTGGCCGATCCGCGCAGCTTCTGCATCCAGAAGACGTTGCAGGAGATCGCGCATGGCGGGGACGTGGAAAGCAACCTGATGTTTGCCGGCCATGCCGCCTATAACTTCAAGCGCGATCCCTTCTATTCCAACGGCTTCGTGCCGTCGGTGAAGCAACTGGTCGATCGCATCCTGACCGGCGACTGATCGGCCGGGCCGCATACTGGGCATCGGGGCCGAAATCGCCTATTCTTCGTTCTAGGATGCGAAGGAGCATGATGCGATGATCGTCGGTTTCGTGGTGATGGCGTTGCAGGCGGCGAGCCCGGCCGCCGACGGCGCGCCGCCGGTCGTGGCACCGGGCATTCGCAAGGTCTATTTCTCGCGCGGGGTGGGCGAACTCCACCCCAATCAGCGCCCGGTGCTGGACGCAATGACGCCCGAAGGCGCCGCGTGGGCCGAGGGCACCACGCTGGTCTGCGTGCCCCTGGAAACGCGTGACGAGGCGGGGCGGCAGGTGGCCTGGAACCGTTTCCGGTCCGTGCGCAACGTGCTCCAGACCGGTGGCATCGATCAGGTGGAAATGGCGGTGGCGGGGGAGGGATGCGCGATGCCGCCCGAAACCGACATGCGCTATGCCGGTTTTGCCGCGGTCGCGATCGAACCGTTTGCACAAGGCACCGCGCGTCGCCCTGATCGGCCGCAGACCGACATCGCGCCGTTCACGGATCGCCGGTCGCGCTGGTGATACGGACTACCCCGATCGCCGGGGTTGCTCTAACCATTCGTTAACGTCTGTATCGGCATCGCCGGGTTCGGTGGTGCGAAGGGGCGGGAACATGATGCGGTGGATCGGGATCGGCCTGTGCGGCGCGCTGGCGGCCTGTGGCGGTGGGCGGCACGCACCCGTGCGTCCGGCGGTGACGCCGGTCGTGACCTCGCAGGAGGAACCCGCCTGGCGCAGCACGATCAGCCCCGGCGATGCCCTGCGGCTGGAAGGACTGCCGGCCCGGTGGGCGGCGGCACAGGCCGGGCTGGAGCGACGCGGCCGGGCGACGGTGGCGAGCGAGGGCGACCTGCTGCGCGGCGATGCGGCATTGGACCATGCCGCCTTGCCACCCGGATCGTACAAATGCCGATTGCTGGTGATGAGCGGGCGAGTGGTGCGGAGTTTTCCGGCATTCTTCTGCTATGTCGGCAGCGAGGATGGCGATCGACTGAGCTTCACCAAGCAGACGGGAAGCGCATTGCCGGGCGGGTGGCTCTATCCCGATGGCACGAAGCGCTATGTGTTCATGGGGGCGCGCCAGAAACAGGCGGGCGAGGGATCGCTCGGCTATGGCGAGGATCCGGAGCGCGACCTGTTCGGCGTGGTCGAGCGGATCGGGCCGTTTCGCTGGCGGCTGGTGCTGCCGGGCGAGGACCTGCAGGTCTATGAATTGACGCCGGTGCCGGTCGAGCAGCAGGCGAAATAAGAGGCCCTACGTCAGCAGTTCTTATCGAGGACTCTCATCCAATCCGTCCGTGTCGCGTAGCTCCAAAGGAGCGTATCGGGGGATCGCCGCCATGGGCGGCAACATACCTCTCGATACACCATCTCTATACGCGGCCTTGCCGCTAGCCCATGGCTACTCGACACGAACGGTTGGTCGGGTCAGGCTGACGCCTTTCCGTTTAGTCTGCGACGGTGCCGATCACGGCGCCGGCGGCACCACCGGCGGCGGCACCCTTTTCCACGCTGTTACCCGTGGCAGCGGCGACGCCCGCACCACCGGCACCACCGATCGCAGCGCCGCGCAGCGTCGAGCAGGCGGACATGGAGAGGGCGGACGCGGCAAGCGCCACGCAAAGCGCGACTTTCTTCATGGTTGGAAGCTCCTGTTGCGGTAAGTTGCAACAGGCCAATGCAGCAGGGCTGCAATCGGTTCCGATCAGTTAATTGATCTGGATCAAAACTTTGTTCAGGCCCAGCCGTCGAGAACCTGATCGGGCGGGCGATGGCCATCGGCCCACATGCGGATATTGGCGATCACCTTTTCGCCCGACGCGACGCGCCCTTCGAGGGTCGCCGAGCCCATGTGCGGGATCATCACCACATTGGGCAGCGCCAGCAGGCGCGGGTCGATCTGCGGTTCATGGCGCCACACGTCCAGCCCGGCCCCGGCGAGGCGACCGCCCTCCAGCGCATCGACCATCGCCTCCTCGTCAACGATGCCGCCGCGGCTGGCATTGATGAGATAGACATGGGGCCGCATCAGGCCGATGCGGCGGCGATCGATCAGGTCGCGGCTGTCGGCATTGAGGGGCGTGTGGATGGTGACGATGTCGGCGATCGCCAGCATCTCGTCGAGATCGGGGTGCCAGGTGGCGCCCAGTTCGTCCTCGATGCTGCGCGGCAGGCGGCGGCGATTATGGTAATGGATCGACAGGCCGAAGGCGCGGGCGCGGCGCGCGACCGCCTGGCCGATGCGGCCCATGCCGACGATGCCCAGTGCCTTGCCGCCGATACGGTGGCCGAGCATGCCGCCGGGGCTCCACCCCTTCCACTCGCCGGAGCGGACCAGCTTCTCGCCCTCCGCCAGCCGGCGGGGGACCGAGACGATCAGCGCCATGGTCATGTCCGCGGTATCCTCGGTCAGGACGCCGGGGGTGTTGGTGACGATGATGTCGCGCGCGCGGGCGGCGGCAAGGTCGATATGGTTCACGCCCGCGCCGAAATTGGCGATCAGGCGCAGGCGCGGGCCGGCGCGGGCGATCAGGTCGGCATCGATCACGTCGGTGACGGTGGGGACCAGCACGTCGCACGCGGCGACGGCGGCGACCAGTTCGTCCGTGGTCATCCGGGCGTCGCCGCGGCTCAGCCTGGCGTCGAACAGCGCGGTCATCCGGTCGGCCACCGCATCGGGCAGTTCGCGGGTGACGATGACCCGGGGATGGGGGCAGCGGCGCGTGTCGGACATGACGCCGGATTGAGCCATGCGCCCGCCAACGTCAACGGTGGTTGATGGAGCCGGGCGGCTCGGCGTAGAGCGCGGATAGACGAACTGGGGGCTGGTTGACGATGCGCAGGTGGATGGCGGGTGCCGTGGCGGCACTGGTGTTGGCGGGGGGGATGCCGGACCATGCCGGGGCGGCCGATGCCCCGGGCAAGCGGGCGCTGCCCTATTATGCCTCGATCGGGGCGGGGCAGGCGCGGATGCGCACCGGGCCGGCGCGCAGCTATCCGGCCAGCTGGCTGTACCGGCGTGTCGACCTGCCGGTGAAGGTGGTGGCGGTGTTCAAGGAATGGCGGCGCGTGCAGGACCCGGACGGCACCGAGGGCTGGATGCTGGCCGCGCTGCTGCGCGATACCCGCACCGCGATCGTGCGCGGAACGGAGCCGGCGCCGATGTATGCCCGGCCGAGCGACGGCGCCAGCATCGCGTGGCGCGCGGCGCCGGGCGTGGTGGGGCGGCTGAGCGCGTGCGGCGGCGGCTGGTGCCGGTTCGACGTGAAGGGGCAGGCGGGCTATGTCACCGTCGACCGGCTCTGGGGCGTGGAGCCGGGCGAGCGCCTGCCCTGAGGCGGGGCTAGAGGCGCTCCACCGCCATCGCCGTCGCCTCGCCGCCGCCGATGCACAGGGAGGCGACGCCGCGGCGTGCGCCGCGCGTCTCCAGCGCGGACAACAGGGTCGCCAGCACGCGGGCGCCGCTGGCCCCGATCGGATGGCCCAGCGCGCAGGCGCCGCCATGCACGTTCAGCCGCTCATGACCCAGGTCCAGGTCGCGCATCGCGATCATCGCGACGCAGGCGAACGCCTCGTTCACCTCGTACAGGTCGACATCGCCTGCCTGCCAGCCGGCCTTGTCCAGCGCCTTGCGCATCGCGAAGACGGGCGCGGTGGTGAAGCGCGCGGGCGCATGGGCGTGCGCGGCGTGCGAGACGACGCGGGCGATCGGCGTCAGACCGAGGCGCTCGGCGACGCTCATCCGGGTCATGACCAGTGCCGCGGCACCGTCCGAGATCGAGGACGCGTTGGCCGCGGTGATCGTGCCGTCGCGCGAAAAGGCGGGCTTCAGCGTCGGGATGCGCGCGATATCGCCGCGCGCGGGCTGCTCGTCGAGGGTGACCTGCGTGTCGCCCTTGCGGCCGCGCACGGTGACGGGCACGATCTCGCGGTCGAAGGCGCCGCTCTTCTGCGCGGCCTGGGCCCGTTCCAGCGAGGCGATCGCGAAGCGGTCCTGCGCCTCGCGCGTGAACTGATATTCCGCCGCGGTATCCTCGGCAAAGCTGCCCATCAGGCGGCCGGGCTCATAGGCATCCTCCAGCCCGTCGAGGTACATATGGTCGTACATCGTGTCGTGACCGATGCGCGCGCCTGCGCGATGCTTTTTTGACAGATAGGGCGCGTTCGTCATGCTCTCCATGCCGCCCGCGACGATCAGGTCGGCCGATCCGGCAGCCAACCCCTCCGCCGCCATGATCGCGGCCTGCATGCCCGATCCGCACATCTTGTTGAGGGTCGTCGCCTCGACATGGGTGCCAAGGCCGGCGCCGATCGCCGCCTGGCGCGCGGGCGCCTGCCCCAGGCCGGCAGGAAGCACGCAGCCCATCAGGATCCGCTCCACCGCGTCGGCCGCAACACCCGCGCGCCCGACCGCGCCGGCGACGGCGGCGGCTCCGAGCTCCGTCGCGGTGGCGCCTGCCAGGGAACCCTGGAACGAGCCCATGGGCGTGCGGGCATAGGACAGGATCACGACGGGATCGGTGGACATGCTTCTCTCCAGAGGACTCTGTTTTTTCGGGAGCGACATAGGGCGCCAAGCGGCCGGGGGATAGAGGCGGTCGATGCCGCGTTGAGGAACCTCGCTTTAGCAGAGGGATGCCGGCGCGATCATGGAAACGTTGATGACCACGCTGAAATGGGCGGCGGCCTTGTCGGGCATCTTGGCCGCCTTCATGGTGTCGCTGGATTTCGGGCGGCGGGTGACGGGATGGGGATTCGTGATCTTTACCGCGTCGTCGATCTGCTGGATCAGCGGGGCGATCCTGTCGCAGGATTGGGCACTGGGCACGCAGAATGTGGTGCTGTTCGGAATCAACCTGCTGGGGGTGTATCGGTATCTATGGCGGATGGTCGGTGACTGAGGCAGCCATCGCGCTCGGCCTGTTGGGCGCGATCCTGGGCAGTTTCATCGCGGCGCTGGTGATCCGGTGGCCCGAGGGACGATCGATCGCCACCGGGCGCTCCGCCTGCGACGGATGCGGCGTGACGCTGCGTGCGCGCGAGCTGGTGCCGATCGTCAGCGCCTGTATCCAGCGTGGCCGGTGTCGCCGCTGCGGCGCGGCGATCGATCCGGTTCATTGGCGGATCGAGGGGCTGGGGCTGGCGATCGGCCTTTCCGCCGGCTGGGTGGCCGGGTGGCCGGGCATGGCGGGGGCGGCGTTCGGATGGCTGTTGCTGGCGCTGGGCGCGCTGGACCTGCGCGCCTTCTGGTTGCCCGACCGGCTGACCGGGCCGCTGGCGGTGCTCGGGCTGGTCGCCGGCCTGCCGGCGCTTGCCGACCGGATCATCGGCGGGGTGGCGGGGTTCGGCGCATTGTGGGCGATCGCCTTTGCCTATCGGCATTTGCGTGGGCGCGAGGGGCTGGGCGGCGGCGACCCCAAGCTGCTGGGGGCGATCGGATTGTGGCTGGGGTGGCGGATGTTGCCGCCGGTCCTGCTGGCGGCGAGCCTGTTGGGGCTGGCCGTCGTGCTGATCCGGATGCTGCGCGGACACACGGTGCGGGCAAGCGATGCGGTGCCGCTGGGCGTGCTGCTTGCCGCGGCGGCTTACCCAGCCTGGCTGCTGATGGTAGAAGGGGGGCCATGATCGCGATCCTTGCCGCCGCTTTCGCTCCGTTCGCCGAGCCCACGCTGGGCACGCTGCCGGCACAGGCGCTGCCCAGCACCGGCTGTGCCGCCTATCTGTGGAGCCCGTCCGACCGCCGCTTCGTCGGCATGGCCGAGCCGGGGCGGCTGCGCATCGTGCTGGACGGCAAGCCGGTCGATCTGGCCGCCGCCAATGCGACGGGCATGGCGGGCCTGGGGCTGGCCGCGACCACGGTGTACCGGACCGGTGGCACGACCGCGACGCTGGACCTGACGGTGCAGCCGCGCGCCGACCTGACCGGCGGTGCGCTGGTGTCCGCCGCGACGCTGCGGCTGGAGCGCGAGGGGCAGGACGGACTGGTCGCGCCGCTGGCCGGGCTGGTCGGCTGTGCCGCCGATAGGGCCGGATCGTGACCGAGTGAAACCAACACAGACCCGAAACGTTACGGGTCGAGGTGGGGTTCAAACCGAACACGGGTCCCCCGCAGCGGAAAGGGGACTTCGTTCGCGTGGCAGTACTTCATGGCCGGCAATATTGGTTGGCGTTCGCTCTGGCGGCCGTGTCTCCTGCCTCAGCGCAGATCGCTCAGCCCGGTAGTGCGCCCGCGCAAGGCCCCGATGCCCCGCGCGCCGATGATCAGGAAGCGGACCCACAGGGAAACGCGCCGATCGTTCCGGAATCCGAATTCGATGCCGCGCTGCCGCCGCTGAGCGGCGACACCAATGCGCCGCTGGAGCCGATGATCCAGAATACTCCGGCGCAGCCCGCCGCCTCCGGCACGGCGACCCGCCCGACCACGCAGCCCCTGCCGCCGGCAAACGGCGCCACGGCGCCGCAGGTGGGCGACACGCTGGGCGCGCCCACCCCCGAAGATCCGGTGCTGGCGCAGCCGCTGGAGCCGCTCGCGACCTTTGACACCACCCCGCTGCAGACCGCCGCCGATGTGAAGGACACCGACCAGCCCGAGATCCGCTACGAAACCGCGGTCCGCGGGCTGGAGCCGCTGAACCTGGAGGACGAGTTCAAGTCGCTGTCGGCGCTGCGCGAGGGCGGTGGCAAGGCGGCGAATGCCACGCAGGTATCGGCGCGTGCCCGCGAGGACGAGCAGCTGGCGATCCGCCTGATGCGCAGCCTGGGCTATTATGACGCGACCGCGATCTCGACGGTGGAGCAGGTGCCCGGCGAGGATGGCAAGGCCGGCCGCCTGCGCGCGGTGGTCACCGCGACGCCGGGGCGGCTGTATCGCCTGTCGTCGGTGACCATCAACGCGGAGCCCACCACGCCGCCGGACCTGATCCGCAGCAACCTGCCGCTGAAGGTGGGCGACCCGATCGAGGCGGCCCGCGTCCAGGGCGCGGAAGCCAATGTCAGCCTGGTCCTGCCGCAGCGGGGCTATCCCTTCGCCAAGGTCGGCGAGCGCGACATCCTGCTGGAAGACGAGAGCCCCGAACCGACCGGTGCCTATACCCTGCCGGTGGAAACCGGGCCGCGATCGTCGTTCGGCCAGTTGACGACCAGCGGCGACCCGGTGTTCGATCTGGAGCATCTGAACGTCTTCCCGCGCTTCAAGCAGGGTGATCTGTACGATTCGCGCCTGACCGACGACCTGCGCGAGGCCCTGATCGCGACCAGCCTGTTCCAGACGGTGTCCGTCCAGCCGCAGCGAACCGGCCGGATGAACCCGGACGGGACCGAGCAGATCGACCTGATGGTGAACCAGAGCAAGGGGCCTGCCCGGTCGCTGGGCGGCTCGGCCGGGTATCAGGTCGGGCAGGGCATCCGGGTCGAGGGGACGTGGACGCATCGCAACCTCTTCCCACAGGAGGGCGCGCTGATCGCCAGCGTCGTCGCCGGTACGCAGGAGCAGGGTGCGAGCGGCACGTTCCGCCGTTCCAACGCCGGACGCCGCGACCGGACCTTTACCGCCGTCGCCTCCGCCAGCCGGCTGAATTACGACGCGTTCGACGCCTTTATCGGCACGCTGTCGGCACGGTGGAGCTATGATTCGACCCCGATCTGGCAGAAGCCGTTCACCTACAGCTACGGCGTCGAACTGACCGGGACCAACGAGAGCGTGTATGATTTCGCCCGCGGCGAGCGGCGGCGTGGCACCTATGGCATCGCGGCCCTGCCCGGACAGGTGGTGTGGGATCGGTCCGACAGCCTGTTGAACCCGGCCAAGGGCTTCCGCCTGAAGCTGAACCTCAGCCCGGAAACGTCGGTGCGCGGCGCGGTGCGCCCCTATGGCCGCAGCATGGTGGAAGGCACCTTCTACTACCCCGCGACCAGCAGCATCGTGATCGCCGGGCGCGCGCGCGCCGGATCGATCTTCGGCATCGACCGCGACGATCTGGCGCCGTCGCGGCGTTATTATGGCGGCGGCGGCGGATCGGTGCGCGGTTACGGCTTCCAGCGGCTCGGGCCGCTCGATCCGGACGGCAATCCGGTCGGCGGGCGCTCCTTGAACGAATTCGCGCTGGAGGCGCGCTACCGCTTCGGCAATTTCGGCATCGTGCCCTTTATCGATGCCGGCAACAGCTATGAAAGCACGCTGCCCTCCTTCTCCGACCTGCGCTTCGGTGCGGGTATCGGCGGGCGCTTCTATACCAATTTCGGGCCGATGCGCGTCGACGTGGCGACCCCGCTGAACAAGCGACCGGGAGACGGCAGAATCGCGCTCTATATCTCGATCGGGCAGGCCTTCTGATGACGGACGAACGGACCATGGCCGAGCCGCAGCCGGACAACGCGCATCAGGCGCCGGTGCCGCCCAAGCGCCCCTTGTGGCAGCGCGTGCTGAAATGGATCGGCATCGCCATCCTGTCGATCGTCGCCCTGCTGGCGATCATCGTGTTCGGGATCAACACCGATCCCGGCCGGCGCTTCGTGGCGGACCAGTTGGGCGGGTACACGACCGCATCCGGGCTGAACATCAAGGTCGGGCGGATAGACGGGTCGCTTTATGGCCGCATGACGCTGTCCGACCTGAGGGTCAGCGATCCCAAGGGCGTGTTCCTGTCCAGCCCGCGGCTGGAGGTGGACTGGCGCCCGTTTGCCTTTGCGAACAACCATGTCGATGTGCGCAGCCTGTCGGCGGGGCTCGTCACGCTGGCGCGCCAGCCCGAGCTGAAGCCGACGCCGAGCGATCCCAATGCGCCGCTGCTGCCCGATCTCGACATCGATGTGAACCGTTTGCGGATCGCGCGCTTCGTGATCGAGCCGGCGGTGACCGGCCAGCGCCATGTGCTGGGCATCGACAGCGCGGTCCATATCGCGGACCGCCGCGCGCAAATTCAGGCCTCCGCCAACGCGCTGCGCGGGCAGGGCGTCGCGGGCGGCGATTCGCTGCGCCTAGTGCTGGATGCGGTACCGGATCAGGACAAGCTGAGCGTCGATGTGAAGCTGTCCGCGCCGGTGGGCGGCGTGGTGGCGTCGATGGCCTCGCTGAAGGCGCCGCTGAACGTGTCGGTGGACGGCGCGGGCGGCTGGAAGGCGTGGAACGGGCGCGCGCTGGCGACGCTGGGCGGGGGTGAACTCGCCAATTTGCGGGTTGCGGCACGCGAAGGACATATCGAGGTTCGCGGACAGACGCGGCCCGGCCTGTATCTGGAAGGGCCAGTCGAACGGCTGACCGCGCCTGCATTACAGGTGGCGATCGATACGACGTTGAACGAGCGGCGGGCCGATACCCGCGCCAAGCTGCGCTCCGATGCCCTGGTGGTGGATGCGGGCGGTCTGATCGATCTGGCGAACAGCCGCTTCGGCAACTTCGCGGTCGATGCCAGGCTGCTGACGCCGGGCGCGATTGCGCCGAACCTGACCGGGCGGGACGTGCTGGCCCGTGTGGTCCTTGACGGTGCGTTCGCGACGCCGACCGTGGATTACAAAGTCCGCGCCGGCGCGATCGGCTTTGGCGAGACCAGTGTCGAGAACCTGTACGCCGAAGGTCTGGCGCGGGTGAACAGCGACCGCATCCTGGTGCCGGTCAAGGCGCGTGCGAAGCGCGTCGCCGGGCTGAACGCCGCGGTGGGCGGGCTGGCCAACAACGTCGCCATCCAGGGCGACTTCGCGATCGCGATGCCCAACATCCTGTCGGACAATCTGCGCATCCGCTCCGACAATATCGATGCGACCGCGGTGATCGTCGCGAACATGGAGACGGGTCGCTACACCGGTGCGCTGAAGGGGCGGGTAAACAACTACCGCGTGGAGAGCATCGGCATCATCAACCTGTCGACCGATGCCAATCTGGTCGCGACGCCGACGGGCTTCGGCGTGACCGGCCGGGTGGTGGCGCGTACCTCGCAGATCTTCAACGAAGGGGCACGCAGCTTCCTGGGCGGCAATGCGGCGATCCGCGCCGATGTCGGGTACAGCCCGGAAGGCATCGTCACCTTCCGCAATCTCCGGATGAACGCGCCGCAATTCCGCATCACGCAGGGGCAGGGGCGCTACGATCCGGCCTCCGGCGCGGTGGCGGTGAATGCCGATGCCTATTCCACCCAATATGGCCCGCTGTTCGCGCGGGTGACGGGATCGCAGACCAATCCGGTGGTGGTGCTGCGCGCGCCGCGGCCGGGCGTCGGCGTCGGACTGGTCGACCTCAATGCGCGGGTCGTGGGGCAGGGCGGTGCTTATGCAGTGAATGCCACCGGCGGCACCAATTACGGCCCGTTCACCGCGGACGTGCTGGTGCGGCCCGGCAATCAACTGGCGGTCGACGTGCGCCGCGTGCTGTTCGCGGGGATCACCGCCAATGGCCGCATCGTGCAGAGCCCGCGCGGGCCCTTTGCGGGCGGGCTGCAATTCGCCGGTCAGGGCATATCCGGTCAGGTGCGTCTCGCCGATCAGGGCGGCAACCAGCGCGCCGACGTGAATGCGCGTGCCTATAATGCGCGCGTGCCCGGCATGGTCGATTTCACCATCGGCCGCGCGCTGGCCAATGCCAGCATCGTCATGTTGCCCTCCGCTCCGCAGGTCGTGGCCGATGTGCAACTCGGCGATACGCGCTACGGCCCGACCGTGATCGAGGCGGCGCGGGCCAAGGTGAACTATACCGGCGGACGCGGCACGGCGCAGGCGCTGCTGACTGGATCGAGCGGCGTGCCGTTCCGGGTGGCGGCCAATGCGCAGCTTTCGCCGAACCAGTATCTGGTGGCGTTGCAGGGGTTGGCGAACGGGATCAATTTCCGCACCGCCAATCCGGCCCGCATCACCAATGCGAACGGTACCTATCGCCTGGCGCCGACGCAGATCACGTTCGATCAGGGATCGGCGCGTCTTGCCGGCTCCTATGGCGCGGCAACCCAGGCGCAGGTGCGGCTGGACCGGATGAACCTGGCGGTGCTCAGCGCCTTCATGCCCAATCTGGGCATCTCCGGGCAGGCGACCGGCAGCCTGGACTATGCGCAGGCGAGCGGGGCGACCTTCCCGACCGCCGATGCACGACTGACGATCAGCGGCTTCCAGCGTACCGGCCTTGCGGCGGTGTCGGAGCCGGTGGACGTGGTGTTCGCCGGTCGCCTGCTGGCCGATGGCGGCGAGGGGCGGGCGCTGGTGCGTCGCGGGCAGACCGTGGTGGGCCGCATGCTCGCCAATCTCCGCCCGCTGCCGCCGGGTGCCGGATCATGGACGGAGCGGCTGATGTCCGCGCCGCTGTCCGGCGGTATCCGCTATAATGGTCCGTCTGCCGTGTTATTCTCGTTCGCGGCGCTGCCGGAGCAGCAACTGACGGGACCGATCGCCATCGCGGCGGACTTCTCCGGCCGGGTGTCGGCACCGCAGCTGAACGGCCTGATCCGCGCCGACAACCTTACCTACGACAACGAAACCTATGGCACGCGCCTGTCGCAGATGCAGTTGCAGGCACGCTTCTCCAACGACCGGCTGGAGATAACCCGGATGCAGGCGCGCGCCGGCGACGGCACCGTGCAGGCGCAAGGAACGGTCGGATTGGCGGCGGACAGTGGCTATCCGGTCGATATCCGTGCGCAGCTGAACAATGCCCGGCTGGCGAACAGCGATGCGCTGGCGGCCACCACCAGCGGCACGATCCGGCTGACCCATGGGCGCGACGGCGGGCTGATCCAGGGCGACCTGACCGTGCCCAACGCACGGTATGAGATCATCCGCCAGGGGCAGGCCGAGGTGCCCGAACTGACCGGCATCCGCCGCCGCTCCGAACTGCGCCCCGGACGCCCCACCGACCGTCCCGCCGCCGCCCCCGTCGGCCTGTTCAAGCTCGACATCCGCGTCCGCGCCGACAACCAGCTGTTCGTCTCCGGCATGGGCCTCGAGTCCGAATGGGAAATGGACCTGCGCGTGGGCGGCACCAGTGCGGCACCGACGATCTCTGGCGGGCTGGACCTGGTGCGCGGTACCTACTCGTTCGCCGGCAAGCGGTTCGACGTGAACCGCGGCATCGTCCGCTTCCGCGGCGGCGCGCTGACCGATCCGGACATCAACATCCAGGCGACGACCACGACCGATGGCATCACCGCGGTCATTAACGTGACGGGCACCGGCCAGCGGCCGCAGATCGCCTTCACCTCGACACCCGCATTGCCGCAGGACGAGGTGCTGAGCCGTCTGTTGTTCGGGACCAACCCCGAGAACCTGTCGGCGACCGAGGCGATCCAGCTGGCCTCCGCGCTCAACTCGCTGCGTGGTTCGGGCGGGGGGCTGAACCCGCTGGGCAAGCTGCGCTCGGCCACCGGCTTCGACCGGCTGCGGGTGCTGGGCGGCGATGAGGCGACCGGTCGCGGCACCAGCCTGGCGGCGGGCAAATATCTGACCGACGATATCTATATCGAGATCGTCACCGATGCCCGTGGCTTCACCGCGACGCAGTTGGAGATCGCGTTGACCCGGACGCTGAGCCTGTTGACCGCCACCGGCTCGTTCGGTGGATCGAGCGGGGCTCTTCGCTACTCGCGCGATTACTGACGCGAAGGGGTGACGATGGGCGGCCGCCGGGACCATGCGGGTCCGGCGGCCGTTCCATGTTGAATTGCAGCGGGTTGAGCCAGGGCGCCATGGCTGACTAAGGTGGGGGATGACCCCAGACACGCTTGCCGCCGAAGCCACCGCCATCCTGTCCGATCTGATCGCGATCGACACCACCTCGCGCGAGTCGAACCTCGCGCTGATCGACTATGTCGAGGATCGGCTGGCACCGCTCGGCGTGACGGGGCGGCGGGTCGGCAACGCCGATGGCTCAAAGGCGAATTACTATGCCACGCTGGGGCCCGTCGTGGAGGGCGGGGTCGTGCTGTCGGGGCATAGCGATGTGGTGCCGGTCGATGGCCAGCCATGGACGAGTGACCCCTGGGTGCTGACGCAGCGGGGCGACCGCCTGTTCGGGCGGGGTACGTGCGACATGAAGGGATATCTGGCGCTGGCGCTCGCCACCGCACCGCTCGCCATGCGGCGCGATTTGCAACGCCCGGTGCATTTGGCCTTTTCCTATGATGAGGAGGTGGGGTGTCTGGGGGCACCGGCGATGATCGGGGAGATTGCGCGGACGCTGCCCCGACCGGCGGCGGTGGTGGTGGGGGAGCCGACGAACATGGAGGTGGTCGCCGGGCACAAGGGGATAGCGACGTGGGTGGTGACCGTCACCGGCCATGAGGCGCATTCGAGCCTGACTCACCTGGGGATCTCGGCGAACATGGTGGCGGTTCGCCTGATGCAGCGGCTGGCGGATCTGGCGGAGCAACTGGCAACCCAGGGCGATCCCGACGGGCCATTTTGTCCCCATCATGCCACCCTGACCATCGGACAAGTGCAGGGGGGAACGGCGGTCAACATCCTGGCGCGCGAATGTCGCTTCGCCTTCGATCTGCGCACGATACCGGGGCAGGATCCGGAAGCGATCCTGGCGCCCTTCCTGCGGGCCTGCGCGGAGGCAGACGCGTCGCTGCGCGCGCGCTTTCCGGGGGCCGGCGTGGAGGTGGTGCGCCGATCCCTGACCCCGAGCTTCGCGCCAGAGCAGAACGGCGCCGCCGAGACGCTGGCACGCCGGTTAGCAGGCGATAACGGACCGGTGCGGGCGGTACCCTATGCCGCGGAGGCGGGGCAGTTCCAGCAGGCGGGATTTTCAACGATCATCTGCGGCCCGGGCTCGATCGAGCAGGCGCATCAGCCGGACGAATATATCGAGATCGCTCAGATGCAGCGGGGCGCGGCGTTCATGCTGCGCCTGATCGACGCGCTGCGCGCCTGACACCGATAGCGCCGGGCGGCATGCAGGTGGCCCGGTGCACCATGCCCCCGCACCGCGAGCGCATGTTCACCGGACCGGGTACCGCTTACCAGGGGCGCATGTTCTCGCCGTGGATCAGCGCCAGAATGAACTTCAGCATTTTGCTTTCTCCTCATTGGCACCCCCAGAAGAGGTGCCCCTATCTATTAAGAGAAAATTAACCACCCGACAACGCAGTTAAGAACCCATTAACCATCTTTGTTGCGGGCGTTTAATGCGGAATTCGGGTGGGATCCTTAACCCAATCTTCAAGGCGCGACGCGTAGCGGTGGAGGCGTGAAGCGCAGCCCGTCCTCCCTGTCCCGGCTCGATCCGGCGTCGATCCCGCCCGAAGACGAGGGGGAAATCGGCTTTCCCCCTGTCGGAGCGGGCAAGCGATTCCAGTTCCTGATCCTGGTCGAGATCGTCAACTTCGCCATTTTGCGCCGCCATGTCGGACGCCAGCGGTGTGATGTCCTGATGGCCGATGTCGCCGAACGGGCGTTGCTGGCGATCGATGGCGCCCAGGTGCGTGTGCTGGGGCCGGCGCAAGTGGAGATCGTCGCGTTCGGCGCGGACCGCGACGTGCTGGCCGCCATGCTGGACGTGCTGACCGCGCTGTTCGATTCGCCCGTGGACATCGATGGCGAGCGATATGCACTGGATGTGGCACTGGGGGCCACCGCGGCCTCCATGCCGCACCATGACGATGTGCGGATGATCGAGGAGGCCGAGCAGGCGCTGGCCGATGCCCGGATCGAGCGTCGCCCGGTGGAGCGCGACCTGCCGGTGGAAACGGCACGAATCGATCGGATCGCCCTGGCGCGCGACCTGCACGTCGCCATCGGCCGCTCGGACGAATTGTTTCTGCAGTATCAGCCCAAGGTTCATGTCCGGCGCCAGCAGATCGCCAGCGTCGAGGCATTGATCCGGTGGCGGCATCCGACGCGCGGTCTGGTGCTGCCGGGCGACTTCATTCCCATCGCCGAAGATTCGCGCGATATCGTCGCGCTGACGCTGTGGACGCTGCGCCAGGTCATCACCGATCAGAAGACGATGGCGGCACGCGGCTATGACGTGCCCGTCTTCATCAATATCGCAGGCGTGTTGCTGAGCGACACGCGCTTCGTGGCCGAAGCCTGCACCCTGGTGCAGCATGGCGGCGCGAAGATCGGGTTCGAGATCACCGAAACCTCGGTGATCCGCGATCCGGAAAGCGCGATTGCCAATCTGAAGATCTTTGCCGAGATCGGTATCGATGTCGCCATCGACGATTACGGCGCGGGGCTGTCATCGCTGGCCTATCTAAAGCAGTTGCCGGCGTGCGAGTTGAAGATCGACAAGCTGTTCGTCACGCAACTGACCAGTTCCAACCGCGATCCCCTGATCGTGCGGTCGACCATCGATCTGGCGCACGCGCTGGAGATGGAGGTGGTCGCGGAAGGCGTGGAGACGCAGGCGGCACTTGCGCTGCTGACCGTGATGGGGTGCGACATGGTACAGGGGTTCCTGATCAGTCGCCCGATCGGATTGGATGCCTTGCTGCAATTCTTCGACGAGGGGCGGCATCTTGCGGCCACATCCGAAGCGCGTGTGCCATTTGCCCGCTTTTCCGGGGCGCAGCGTGGCTAAAGTCTGGGTGGCATTCCTAGCAACGCTGCTAAGTTTGTTTCCGGTTTCCTCATCCGCGCAATCTACCGGCAATCCTTCTTTTGACGCGAAGATTGCTGAAGCCAAAGCCGAAATGCTGCGAAACCCGGCAGCAGCGGTTGCAAAGGTCGAATCGGCGGAGATGATGATCCGCACCTTTCCTCGAACATCATCCAGAAAATTGGCGTACGCCACGGCTGGATGGTTGAAGGGTGAGGCTTATATGCGGCTTGGCCAATTGGATTTGGCAAAGCCGGCGATTGATGAAGCAGCTGAACTTGCATTGGCTCATGCGCAGCGGTCAAAGCTGCAAGCTGACATTATGCTAACGCAAGGAGGAATCGCGGCTGCTCAATTGCGCGTTGCCGAGGCGCTGGTATTTTACCAGCAGTCTCACAAAATATACCGCTTTCTAGGGGATGAGCGCGGCCAAGCGATGGCGCTGGTGATTATTGCAGCGCTGTATAGTGACGCAAAAGATTACGCTGGTGCCTTGAGATATCTCGATCAGGCGCGACAAGACTATCGAGTAGACGACTCTCTCTCGATGGTCATTCTTAATAATCGTGCGGTGACATTTGGCGAACTGGGCCGCTACAAAGATGCCGAGGTTCAGCTTCGTGGCGCGCTGGCCCTGGCCAGGATGCTGAAAAGCTCCGGTCTTCAGGCCCAAGTCTATCGTAATCTTGCGCGTTATCAATTGAGAAGCGCGAACATACCTGCGGCGACTCGATCCATTTCGCTCGCCGCGCGGGTGCTCCCCAATCCGGACGACACCGATCGGCGGTCGTTGCTCAGCGTGTCGGCGCAGGCGGCGTTGCAGCAGGGGGACGTGGCGCGGGCCGGGCAGCTGATCGGGGAGAGTTTCGCGGGCGTCGACCTGAGCAGGACCACGATCGTGCAGCGCGAGGCGCATCAGACGGCGTTCGAGACCTATCGCGCGCTGGGGGAGTCGGAGCGGGCGCTGGCGCATCTGGTGGCGCTGAAGCGGCTGGACGACGAGGCGACGAAGCTGGCGACGACGACGAGCACGGCGCTGATGGGCGCGCGGTTCGACTTCGCGAACCAGGAACTCCGCATCGCCACGCTGAAGGCCAACGACCTTCAGCGCAAGGTCCTGTTTGAGCGGGCACAGGCGCGGACGCAGCGATGGATCTTGATCGGCACGGTGGCGGCGACCGCGATCATCATCGCGCTGCTCGGCATCTGGCTGTTCACCCTGCAACGCAGCCGCAATGCGATCCGGGCGGCCAATGACGACCTGGCGGAGACGAACGCGGCGCTGGGCAAGGCGCTGGCCGCCAAGACCGAGTTCCTGGCGACCACCAGCCATGAAATCCGCACGCCCCTGAACGGCATATTGGGCATGACGGAGGTGATGCTGACCGACCGTGGCCTGTCGGCCGACCTGCGCGACCGGCTGGGGGTGGTGCATGGGGCGGGGATCACGATGCGCGCGCTGGTGGACGATATCCTGGACGTGGCGAAGATGGAGACGGGGCGGCTGACGATCGAGCAGGCGCCGTACGATCTGGAAGCGACGATCCGTGATGCCAGCCGCTTGTGGGAAGAACAGGCGGCGGCCAAGGGGTTGTCCTTCGCGCTGGCGCTGGGCGAATGTCCGCGCTGGGTGCAGGGCGATGCCGCGCGCGTCCGCCAGATCGTGTTCAACCTGTTGTCCAATGCGATGAAGTTCACCCAGGCGGGGTCGGTCGGCCTGTCCGGCTGGTGCGAAGGGGAGATGCTGCACATCCGGGTGCGCGATACCGGCATCGGCATCCCGCCCGACAAGCTGGAGGATATCTTTGAATCGTTCCGGCAGGCGGATGCAAGCACGACGCGGCGGTTCGGCGGCACCGGCCTGGGACTGGCCATCTGCCGCAATCTGGCGCGGGCGATGGGGGGCGATGTCGCGGTGGCGAGTCGGCTCGGCGAAGGCACCGATTTCACCCTGACCCTGCCGCTGGTGCGCGCCGCGGCGCCGGATGCGGTGGAAATTCCGGATGAGCGCGTGCTGCTGGTGGTCGATCGCAACCCCATCCAGCGGGCGATGTGGCGCAGCCTGTTTGCGGCGCACGGCGCGGTTGCCTTTGCCGCATCGGCGGAGGACGCGGCGACGCGGATGGCGCAGGGCCATGTCGCCGCCGTGCTGGTAGACGAGGCCAGCGTGCGCGACGAAGGCGCGGTGGAGGCGATCGCGGCCGCCGCGCGGGGCGGACCGCCCGTGGCCCTGTTGTGGCCGGCCCCCGATCCCCAGCAGATCGCTGCCTGGAAAGCCGCTGGCATAACGCAGGTGATAGCAAAGCCGGTGGCCGGCGCCGCGGTGGTCGCCGCGTTGTTCGGTCCGTCGCGTCACGGTGAGCAAGTGCTTGTCTCGCGAGCGGCTTAGCGACTACAGCCGGACCATGAACAGCCGCCACGACCCGCTGCCGGCAGGAGCCTGACGAGCGCCATGAACGTGCTCTTCATCGAGGATGACCGCATGAACCGGCGCGTGGTTCGCGACATGCTGGATGTAGCGGGCGCGAGCATGACCGAGGCGGAGGATGCCGAGCGCGGACTGGCATTGATCGATGCGCAGGATTTCCAGGTGGTGCTGATCGACCTGCGCATGCCCGGCATGGACGGGATCACCGCGATCCGCCACATCCGCGCACGCGGCGACGCGCGCGGGCAGGTGCCGATCATCGTCGTCACCGCCGACACCGCGATCGACCTGCGCGCGCGCTGCATTGATGCAGGCGCGGACGAGGTGATCTTCAAGCCGGTGGCGATGGATCAGTTGTTCGACGCGATGGGCCGTATCCTGGCGCGCGACGCCGGCGGGATGATCCTCTGACGCTTCAGCCGGGTGGCTTGAGCGCCTGGGCGAGTGAGGTGGTGGCGCTGCCGCGGCGGGCGGGCAGCGGTTGCGAGGGATCGGGCGCCCAGCCGGTCAGGAAGACGATCCCGAACCGCTCCACGGTGCGGCCATTGTCGCCGGCATCCGCGGCAAAGGCGGCGGCAGTGGCGGCGAGCGCGGTGCGGGTGATCGCGCGCCGGTCGGCTAGAACGTTGGACGCCGCCATGCCCCGCAGATCGTCCAGCAGGCGGCCGATGTCGCGGTAGCCGACATCGAGCGTCTCGAGATCGGCGACGGGCAACGCAAAGCCGGCGCGCATCAGCAGGTCGCCGGCGGATCGCACATCGACCTGGGGGTGGAGGCGGGCGACGGGACGCTCCGCCTCACCGGCGCGCAGGGCGGCGCGCAGGCGGGGCAGGCTGCCCGCGCCGGTGAAGGCGCCGAGGAACAGGCCGTCGGGGCGTAGCACGCGGCGGATGAGGGTGAGTGCGCCGGGCAGGTCGTCCAGCTGGTCGAGGACGCCGGCGCTGACCACCAGATCGAAGGAGGCGTCGGCAAAGGGCAGGCGATCCTCGTCCGCCTGCACGCCGCCGGCGGCGCGGGCAAAGGCGAAGCCGGGATCGACGCGAACGACGCGGGCGCCGGGCGGGGCCGCAAAGCCGGCATCGAAACAGCCGAGATCGAGAACCGCCTCGAACGACCGCTTTACCGAACCCAGGCGCTCGGCGATGCCGTCGAGCATGGCGGCGCGCAGGAAGTCGTATTCGGCGAAATGGGGTGCGGCGCGGTCGCGGCGGCGGCGGCGCGCTGCGCGGTCGAAGATGGCAGGAGCGTTCACGCGCCGGCTTGTGCGCCGATCCGGGCTCAACGACAAGCATCGGCATGGGGTGGTGGGGCAAGACGTGGCGGCGAACGGGTGCGCCGGTGGTAAGCTGGGCGCTGCCGCCGCGCTGCCCGGCATGCGGGGTGGTGGTGGAGGCGGATCACCGGCTGTGCACCGCCTGTTGGTCCGGCCTGCGGTTTCTGGGCGCGCCGGCCTGTGCGGGATGCGACCGGCCGTTTTCGCATGATCGGGGCGCGGGGGCGCGGTGCGCCTCATGCATCGCGCGGCCGCCGCGGCTGGCGGGGGTGCGCGCGGTGGTGGCCTATGGACCGGTGTCGCGGATGCTGCCGGTCAAGCTGAAGCATGGCGGGCGGATCGGGCTGGCCGAGACGATGGCGCGGTTGATGGTGGCGCGGATGCCGGCGGGGGCGGAGGTGCTGGTTCCGGTGCCGCTGCATCGCTGGCGGCTATGGTCGCGCGGGTTCAACCAGGCGGCGCTGTTGGGGCAGGCGCTGTCGCGGTCGACCGGGGTGGCGCACGAACCGGGTGCCCTGGTGCGGTGGCGGCGCACGCCCCTGCTGCGCGGACTGGGCGGCAAGGCACGCGCGCGGGTGACGCGCGGCGCCTTCCGCGTGGTGGAGCGCGCGGCGGTGGCCGGGCGGCGGGTGGTGCTGGTCGACGATGTTTATACGACCGGAGCGACCGCGGATGCGTGCGCCCGCGCGCTGCTGGCGGCGGGCGCGGCGTCGGTGACGCTGTTGTGCTGGGCACGTGTGCTGGCAGAGGATGATTGACAAGCCCGGCCGGCATCCACACCTGTTCGGGCATGGCAAAGGTCGAAATCTACACCAAGGCGTTCTGTCCCTATTGCACGCGCGCCAAGTCGCTGCTCGCCTCCAAGGGCGTCAGCCCCGAGGAGTTCGACATCACGATGGGCGGCCCCCGGCGCGCGGAGATGATCCAGCGCGCGAACGGGCGCACCACCGTGCCGCAGGTGTTCATCGACGGGCGGCATATCGGCGGCTCCGACGATCTGGCGGCACTGGACCGGCAGGGAGGACTGGACCCGCTGCTGGCGGCATGAGGATCGGTGTCCTCCAGATGACGAGCGGGATCGATCCCGCCGTCAACGCGCGCACCGTGGCCGAGGCGGTGGCGGCGAGCCGGGTCGAGGGCGCCGCGATGGTATTCACGCCCGAAATGTCGGGGGTGCTTGACCGTGACCGGGGGCGGGCCGCGGTGGCGATCGTGGCAGAGGACGAGGACCGGGTGCTGGCCGCGACGCGCGAGGCGGCGGCGAAGCACGGCGTCTGGGTGCATCTGGGATCGCTGGCGGTGCGGCGCGAGGATGGCCGCTATGCCAATCGCGGCTTCGTGATCGACGGCAGCGGTGCGGTGCGCGCGCGGTACGACAAGATGCATCTGTTCGACGTCGACCTGCCGACCGGGGAAAGCTGGCGCGAATCGGCGAGCTATGCCGGGGGCGAGGCGGCGGTCGCGGTCGACACGCCGGTCGGGCGGCTGGGCCTTGCCATCTGTTACGACCTGCGGTTTCCGGCGCTGTTCGCGGGACTGGCGGAAGCGGGGGCGACGGTGATGAGCGTGCCCGCCGCCTTTACCCGGCCGACCGGGGCGGCGCACTGGCATGTCCTGCTCCGGGCGCGGGCGATCGAGGCGGGGGTGCATGTCGTGGCGGCGGCGCAGGCCGGGCTGCACGAGGATGGCCGCGCGACCTATGGCCATTCGCTGCTGGTCGATCCCTGGGGCGAGGTGTTGCTCGATCTGGGCGAGGCGGCGGGACTGGGCTTTGCCGAGATCGACGCGGCGCGCACGGCCGAGGTGCGCGCACGCGTACCGGCCCTGTCGCATCGGCGTGCGATCCCGCCGGTGCAGGTCGTGCCGGCATGATCGTGTTCGACCTGCGCTGCGGCGGGGGCCATGTCTTCGAGGCTTGGTTCGGATCGTCGGCGGATTATGCCGCGCAGCGCGAGGCGGGGCAGGTGCGCTGCCCGTTGTGCGACGATGCGACGATCGAAAAGGCGGTGATGGCGCCGCAGATCGGCGCCAAGGGCAACCAGCGCCAGGAGCCGTCCCGGAACCCGCCATCGCCGGATACGGTGAAGGCGGCGCTGAAGATGCTGGCGGATGCACAGGCCAAGGCACTGGAATCCTCGACCTGGGTGGGTAGCGCCTTTGCCGAAAAGGCACGGGCGATCCATGCCGGCGAGGCCGCCGAGACGGTGATCCATGGACAGGCCAGCCTGGCGGAAGCCAGGGCGCTGGTCGACGAGGGTGTGCCGATCGCGCCGTTGCCCCTGCCGGTGGCGCCGCCCAAGCAGTTGAACTGATCCGGCGTCGGCGTGTGGGAGCCGCCGGGGCCACTGGACCCGTCGCGATGGCGGTTGTATCAGGACGCGGCGTGACTCCGTAGCTCAGTCGGATAGAGCATCAGATTCCTAATCTGGGGGCCACTGGTTCGAATCCAGTCGGGGTCACCACCTTCCTTTCCCATCCAGCCGGATGCTGCCGCGATGCGACCATTGGTGCCGTTGCCTGTCGTGATGCTGGTGGCGGCGATGATGCTTGGCGGTTGCGAGCGGGCACCGGCGGGGGATTACGATACCGCGCGCCTCGATGCCGCCGATCGGGCCGAGCGGGCGCGTCAGGAAAAGGCCGCACAGGCGATGGTCGCAGAAACGCAGGATGCCGTGCGGTGGAAGATGATGGCAGCGCGGATCGACGCGCTGGAACGCGAGGTGGCGGCGCTGCGGGATACGCGGCAGATGCTGGATGCGACGCTGGTCGCGGATCGGCTGGCGCGGGTTGAGGCGGGGGTGGTCGACAAGCCCGAGCCGGTGCCGGTGGCGGTAGCGACGCCTGCGCCGCGGCCGGCGGCGCGTGCGGTTCGGCCGCCGGTGGCGAAGGCGAGCCCGGCGCCGGCGAAGCGCGCTGCGCGCAAGCCGTTGGAGCTCGACCTGCGGTAACTGGTGTTTCGGGGCACCTGATCCGTTCGTGCCAAGTAGAGCTGACAGGGGCGTGCCGGGGCATCGCTGCGTGCGCCAACCTGTCTCTCGATACGCCGTCTCGATACGCAGCTGCGCTGCTACTCGACGGCTACTCGAGACGAACGGATGGGGGGCGCGGCGGAGGGGTGTGATGGGGCTGTGTCGTTGGGCGCGGCACTAGAGCAAGCTGCGTTAAATCCGATCCATCCCGTTCCGTTCGTGCTGAGCGAAGTCGAAGCACAGCCCCTGGCGCTTGGCCTTCGACTTCGCTCAGGCCGAACGGATGTTGCATCAGGTTTTGCGCATGATGCTCTAGGGTCGAATTCGATCGGACGTCGTCGCCTTCACCCTTCGCCGCCTGCGGCGTCTTTTTCCTCTCCCGCTGGGAGCATCGGGTGAACAGTGCCCCGCACTGTTCAGGTCATGCCGGGGGCATGACCGACCCGATGCTCGGGGAGCGGCGCAGCCGCGGAAGGGTGAGGGTGAGCGAAGGCGATCGAATTCCACTCTAACTGGCACGTGGTATGCCGGGCGGCTGGTGCGTTTGGGTGCGCCGCTATCGCCATCTCGTTGCCGACGGGGCAGTATCCGCCGAACTCTGCTGATCGGGGATGATGGTGATGCGTGGAATGGCGTTGATGGTGGCGGCGTTGCTGGCCGTGCCGGTGGCGGCGCAGGAGCCGCGACCCGAGGCGGCACCGGCGCGGATACCGCCCGTGCAGCCCGAGGGGTGGAGCATCACGATCGGCGCGGCACCGGTGTTGAGCCCGGCGTGGCTGGGATCACGGGACGTGTCGCTGTCGGTGTTTCCCGACCTGCGGATCAATTACCGGGACGTGCTGTTCGCCTCCGTACCCGACGGGATCGGGTGGAATGCGGTGAACGGCGGCGGGTGGCGTGCAGGGCCGCTGGTCAAGATCCGGTTCGGGCGTGACGAGCGCGACGGCGGGTCGCCCTTCCTGATCGCGGGCGGGAGCGACGCGCTGGTCGGCATGGGCAATGTGAAGGCGGCGGGCGAGGCGGGCGGCTTTGTCGAGAAGGCGTTCGGCCCGGCGCGGCAGTGGAGCCTGCGCGGCGAGGTGCGGCAGGGTTTTGGCGGGCATCAGGGGGTGGTGGCCGATATCGGCGGCAGCTACCGCGCGCGGCTGGGGCGCAGCATCGTGCGGTTCGGCCCGCGCGCGACGCTCGTCAGCGCGGATTTCATGCAGACCTATTTCGGGGTGGATGCGGGCCAGTCGCTGCGCACCGGGCTGGCGCGATACGATGCGGATGGCGGCGTGCTGTCCTACGGCGTCGGCGGGTCGATGGTGCATCCGCTGGACCGGCGCAGCGCGATCACCGTGTTCGGCAGCCTGGAACGGCTGGGCGAGGCCGCGGGCGACTCGCCGCTGGTCCGCGAACGGGGGCGCCGGGCGCAGTTCACGCTGGGCGTGGGATACGGCTTCCGGTTCGGTCTATAGGGGGCGGGGGGCGACGCCTGCGGCCTGCGCGGCGGGGCCCCCCGGCCGGTCTTACTTCTTCAGATGGGCGGAGATGAACTTGTTCATCTCGAACATCGTCGCCTTGTCCTTGCCGAACACCTTCTTGAGGTTGTCATCGGCGAGGATCTCGCGCTTGTTCTCAGGATTCTGCAGGTTGTTGGACTTGATATAGTCCCAGACCTTGCTGATCACCTGGCTGCGCGGCAGCTTGTCGTTGCCGACAATGGCGCCCAGTTCCTCGGACGGCTGGACCGGGGCGTGGATGCCCGTGCCCTCGTTGGTCTGCTTCGTCGCGGCCTTCTTGGCGCCGGCTTCCTGCTTGGCAGTGGCCATCTCTGTCCTTCCTATTCTCTAGCGGTCCCCCTTGTGCGGGGGGCGTGTGAATCACGCCTTATGGAGCGCCCCCGCCTTGTGCGCCGCCTTTCCGCCATTGTCACTCTCTACAATGTATTGCGGCTCGTCCTTGGACGCGCGGACCTGATGGCCCTTGATCTTGGTATCGTTGGTGACCTTCTTCTCGACGGTGCCATGTGCGGTGCCGCCATGGCTTTTCCAGGTCACTTCGTCGCCCTTCTTGAAATCGGTCATCGATCGTCTCCTGTAGCCACGCGTCAATGGCGGGAAGCCCCGGTTGGTTGCATGCCCCCCCCAAGCGGCGTTAGGGCACGCCCGAGGAGATCGCCGATGAAGACCCGTGCCGCCGTTGCATTCGAGGCCAAGAAGCCGCTGGAGATCGTGGAACTGGACCTGGAGGGCCCGCGCGCGGGCGAGGTTCTGGTCGAGATCATGGCGACGGGCATCTGCCACACCGATGCCTATACGCTGGACGGGCTGGACAGCGAGGGGTTGTTCCCGAGCGTGCTGGGCCATGAAGGCGCCGGCATCGTGCGCGAGGTGGGCGCGGGCGTGACGAGCGTGGCGCCGGGCGACCATGTCATCCCGCTCTACACGCCCGAATGTCGCCAGTGTAAGTCGTGCCTCTCGGGCAAGACCAACCTGTGCACTGCGATCCGCGCCACGCAAGGCAAGGGCCTGATGCCCGACGGCACCACCCGCTTCAGCTACAAGGGCCAGCCGATCTTTCATTACATGGGCTGTTCGACCTTTTCGAACTTCACCGTGCTGCCCGAGATCGCGGTGGCCAAGATCCGGGAGGACGCGCCGTTCCAGACGAGCTGCTACATCGGATGCGGCGTGACAACGGGCGTGGGTGCGGTCACCAACACCGCCAAGGTGCAGGTGGGTGACAATGTCGTGGTCTTCGGGCTGGGCGGCATCGGCCTGAACGTCATCCAGGGCGCGCGGATGGTGGGGGCGAACCGCATCATCGGCGTCGACCTGAACCCGGAACGCGAAAGCTGGGGCCGCCAGTTCGGCATGACCGACTTCATCGATGCGCGGGGGCTGAGCCGTGAGGAGATGGTCGCCGCCGTCGCCGCGCTGACCGATGGCGGGGCGGACTATACGTTCGACTGCACCGGCAATACCGAGGTGATGCGCACCGCACTGGAATGCTGCCACCGCGGCTGGGGCACGTCGATCGTGATCGGCGTGGCCGAGGCGGGCAAGGAAATCTCCACGCGTCCCTTCCAGCTGGTCACCGGGCGCAACTGGCGCGGCACCGCGTTCGGCGGGGCCAAGGGGCGCACCGACGTGCCCAAGATCGTCGACTGGTACATGAACGGCAAGATCGCGATCGACCCGATGATCACCCATGTGCTGAGCCTGGAGGAGATCAACAAGGGCTTCGACCTGATGCATGCGGGCGAGTCGATCCGCTCGGTGGTGGTCTACTGATGTTCAGCCATGTGATCCTTGGCGCAGACGATATCGCCGAGGCCAAACGCTTCTACGACGCGGTGCTGGGCGTGCTCGGCGTGCCCGAGGGCGTGGTCGATGAATGGGGCAGGGTGTTCTATGCCCATGCCGGCGGACGCTTCGGCATCACCCGGCCGATCAACGGCGAGCCCGCCAGCTTCGGCAATGGCAGTACGCTGGGCTTCCTCGCCGCGTCGCCCGAGCAGGCCGATGCGTGGCAGGCCGCCGGCGTGGCGCATGGCGGCACCGCGATCGAGGATCCGCCGGGCGTGCGCCATGCGACGGGCGGGCGCCTGCTGTACCTCGCCTATCTGCGCGATCCATGGGGCAACAAGCTCTGCGCGCTGCACCGCATCGGATGAGCGGGGAGGCGCCCTTCGTCCTGACGCTGCAATGCCAGGACCGGACCGGCATCGTCGCGGCGGTGGCGGGCGCGCTGGCGGGGATCGACGGCTTCATCCTGGACAGCCAGCAATATGCCGATCTGGAGACGGGGCGCTTCTTCATGCGCGTCGTCTTCGGGCGCGGCGGCGAGCGCTTTCCGGCGGCGCGGGAGCCGGTGGCGGCGGCGCTGGCCCCGGTCGCCGAACGCTTCGGCTTCGACTGGGAGGTGGCGAGCCCGGGGGATCGGCCGCGCGTGCTGGTCGCGGTATCGAAGGGCTCGCACTGCCTGAACGACCTGCTGCACCGCTGGCGGACGAACACGCTGCCGGTGGAGATCGTCGGGGTGCTGTCCAACCATGATGCGCTGCGCCCGCTGGTGGAATGGCATGGGCTGCCCTGGCATCACCTGCCCGTCGGCGCCGACAATCGCGATGCGCAGGAGGGTGCGATCATCGACCTGATGGCGGCATCGGGCGCGGATTACCTGGTGCTGGCGCGCTACATGCAGGTGCTGGGCCCGCGGCTGGTGGCGGCGCTGGAGGGGCGGTGCATCAACATCCATCACAGCTTCCTGCCCGGCTTCAAGGGGGCACAGCCCTATCACCGGGCGCATGCGCGCGGGGTGAAGCTGATCGGCGCGACCGCGCATTTCGTCACCGCCGACCTGGACGAGGGGCCGATCATCGAACAGGCGGTGGAGCGGGTGGATCACCGCGCCAGCATCGACGATCTGATCCGCATCGGCCGCGACATCGAGGCGCAGGTGCTGGCGCGCGCGGTCGCCTGGGTGGGCGAGCGGCGGGTCTTTCTCAACGGCAACCGGACGGTGATATTCCGATGACGATGGAAACGGTTTCGACCAACACGGCGTTCGGCGGGACGCAGGGCGTGTACCGGCATGACAGCCATGCGACGGGCAGGCCGATGACCTTTTCGGTCTATGTGCCGCCGCACGATCCGGGCGAGCGGCTGCCGGTGCTGTGGTATCTGTCGGGGCTGACCTGCACCCACGCCAACGTCACCGACAAGGGCGAGTATCGCGCGCCCTGCGCCGAGCACAAGGTGATCTTCGTGGCGCCGGACACGAGCCCGCACGGGCAAGGCGTCGCGGACGACGAGGCCTATGACATGGGGCAGGGCGCCGGCTTCTATGTCGATGCGACGCAGGAGCCTTGGGCGCCGCATTTCCGCATGCGGTCCTATATCGAGGACGAACTGCCCGCGCTGATCGCGGCGGAGTTCCCGGTGGCCGATCTGGCACGACAGGCGATCACCGGTCATTCGATGGGCGGCCACGGCGCGCTGACGCTGGCCTTGCGCAACCCCGATCGCTTCCGCGCGGTCAGCGCGTTCGCACCGATCGTCGCGCCGTCGCAGGTGCCTTGGGGGCAAAAGGCGCTGGGCGGCTATCTGGGCAGCGACCGGGGTAGCTGGCGCGGGCATGATGCGGTGGCGCTGATCGAGGATGGCGCGCGACTGCCCGAGATCTTGGTCGATCAGGGCGACGCGGACCGGTTTCTCGACGAGCAGCTCCAGCCCGAGCGGCTGCGCGCGGCCTGCGCGGCGGCGGGGATCGACCTGACGCTCAGGATGCAGCCCGGCTACGACCACAGCTATTATTTCATCTCGACCTTCATGGCCGATCATGTCGCCTGGGCGGCGGCACGGCTTCACGCAAAGGACCCTGCATGACCGTCGTTCCCGGCGAGCCGGAGGATGGCGACCTCGTCGCCGCCGACGGCAAGATCGCCGTTCCCTCGCACGTCACCGACGCGATCCGCACGCTGATCGAATGGGCCGGTGACGATCCGACGCGCGAGGGGCTGGTCGATACGCCCAAGCGGGTGGCGCGGGCCTGGCGTGAATATTGCGCCGGCTATGCCGATGATCCCGCCATCCATCTGGCGCGCGTGTTCGAGGAGGTGGGCGGTTACGACGAGATCGTGCTGCTGAAGGACATTCCGTTCCAGTCGCATTGCGAGCATCACATGGCGCCGATCATCGGCGTCGCGCACATCGCCTATCTGCCGCGCAACCATGTCGTGGGCATCTCCAAGCTGGCCCGGGTGCTGCATGGCTTTGCCCGGCGCCTGCAGGTGCAGGAGCGGCTGACCGCCGAGGTGGCGGACTGTATCTGGGACAACCTCAAGCCGCTTGGCGTCGCGGTTGTCATCGAGGCGACGCATGCGTGCATGACCGCGCGCGGGGTGCGCACGCCGGGCGTCGCGATGGTGACCAGCCGGATGATGGGCGTGTTCCGCGACGACGATCGCAGCCGCAAGGAGGTGCTGGCGCTGATGGGGCGGCCTGCATGATCCGCACCGTGCTGGTGACCGGCGCGGCAAAGCGACTGGGCGCGGCGATCGCCCGGCGGCTGGCGGCGGACGGGCACCGGCTGGTGCTGCATTACAAGGACTCGGGTGAGGCGGCGCAGGCGCTGGCGAGAGACCTGGACGCGATATGCGTCCAAGGTGACCTGAGCGATCTCGATGCGATCGACGCTCTGTTCCTGCGTGCACGGGTCGCGGCGGGACGGCCGATCGACGGACTGGTGAACAGCGCCTCCGCCTTCACATTCGACCGGCCGCCGGTGATCGATCCCGCATTGATGACGCGCCTAACTGCGATCGGCGTCGGTGCGCCCGCGATGCTGGCGTCGGCGCTGGCGCGGCAGGACGATGTCACGGACGGCGCCGTGGTCAATCTACTCGACCAGAAGGTCGCCAACCTCAACCCGGATTTCTTCTCCTATAGCTGCGGCAAGATCGCCCTGGCCGGCGCCACCGTCATGCTGGCACAGGCTCTCGGGCCGCGGATCGCGGTGAACGCCGTGTCTCCGGGCCTGACGCTGCCGAGCGGCGACCAGAGTGCGGAGGAGTTTGCCGCAGCGGCGTCAAAAAATCTGCTGCGCCGCCCCGTCGGCGCGGAGGCGGTGGCCGGCGCGGTCGCCTTCCTGCTGACGGCGAGGGCGGTGCGGGGGCAGAACCTGTTCGTCGACTGCGGCCAGCGCTTCCTGACGCGCGACAGCGATGTGATGTTCGAGGGGCGGGCATGACCGGCACCTACACGATCATCGTCGAGGGGCTGACCGTCGACATGCGGCTGGGCATCCATCCGCATGAGGCGACGCCGCAACCGGTGCGAATCTCGGTATGGATGGACCTGGCGTACCCACAGCCGCTCCCGCACGACCGGATCGAGGATGTGCTGGATTATGATTTCGTCCGTGACGGCGTGAAGGCGCTGGCGGACGGCCCCGGCTTCGCCTTGCAGGAGACGTTGTGCGACGCGGTTGCTGCGCTGTGCCTGCGCGACACCCGCGTCGTGCGGGTGCGGGTACGATCGATGAAGACCGACATCTATCCCGATGCGCAGGTGGGCTGTGAGGTGGTCAGGAGCCGCAC
>NZ_JALNUQ010000045.1:0-33057 GCF_026540875.1 Sphingomonas sp. GM_Shp_2 | reverse complement strand
CGCGACGTTGCGGTGTCTGCGGGGGCGGGCGCGGTGGTGGAGGATGATCCGGCGTTGGGGATCGCGACGATCGACGCGCGGCTGGCGCGGGAGCTAGGCCTGCGGGAGGGGGCGTCGTCGATGGTGCGGGTGCGGGGCGACTCGATGGCGCCGGGACTTGCCGATGGCGACTATCTGCTGGTCAACGAGGACGACCGGGTGCCCGGCTCGCGCGGCGGCATCTACGTCTTGCGGATCGGCGACGCCGTGCTGGTGAAGCGGGTGCGGGCCGAGGCAGGGGCGCTGGTCGTGACCAGCGACAATCCCGCCGCGCCGCCGGTGCCGGGCGGCCGACCGATCGTGATCGGCCGGGTGGTGTGGCAGATGCGTGCGCCGTCCTAACGGCGGCGGTCGCGCCGCCAGATGACGAGCGCCGCCGCGATGCCGAGAGCAAGGCCGGCGAGAAAGCCCAGCGTGGTTTCGCCAAAAGGCAGGCCGATCGCCGTGCCGATGATGGCACCCAGCGCGATCAGCACGCCGCCGGCGGCGGGCGGGCGTGAGGAAGACGTCGTCATCGCCGCTGCCTGCCATGACCGGCCGCGCTACGCCAGCGATCCGGCGTCGTGCCGTCGTTTTTCCTGTGGGTGGGGCTATGGAATGCGCAGCGGTGCGGTTAGGGAGCGGTCATGGTGTTCCGCGTTCGACGGTCCGGCCGATGCGTGGCCGCGGCGTCCATCCTGCTGGTCAGCGCGAGTGCGGGGGCACAGACGGTGCCGCCCGCCGCCGAATCCGTGCCGCTGGATCCCAATGCGCCGTTGGCGGCTTTGCCTGGGATAGGGGTCGACTGGCCGGATCTGGAGGCGGCGCCGGGGGCGGATCTGGTGGAGGCGTTGACGACGACCGATGCGGCGGCCGAGCGGCGGTATCGCTGGGCGGTCGAGGGCGTGGACGGGGCAGGCGCGCTGCTGCGCGAGCGGTTCGACCAGTTATCGACGCTGAATGCGCATGATAACGAGCCTGCCAATGCAGCGCAGCTGGACCGGCGCGCGCGCGAGGACGCCGATCTGTTGACCACGCTGCTGCGCGGTGAGGGATATTATGACGCCAGCGTCGCCACCCGGATCGAACCGGGCGCGACGCCGAACGTCGTGCTGGAGGCGGTGCCGGGTGCCCTGTACCGCTTTGCCGGCGTGACGATCGACGGACTGGCGCTGGCGGGCGACAAGGCGGGCGACCTGCGCACCGCGTTCGGCGTGAAGGCGCAGGACCCGGTGGACGCCGACGCGATCGTCGCCGGGCAGGCGCGGCTCGAAACCGCGATCGGGCGCGAGGGCTTCCCCTTCGCCAAGGTCGGCGAGCCGCAGATCGTGGTCGACCGCGCCGCCCGCACCGCGACGCTGGACCTGTCGGTGGAGCCCGGCACCGCCCGGCGGTTCGGACGGATCGTGGCGGTTGCGGAACAGGGTGCACGCAAACCGGTGTTCGAGGCGGACCATATCGCCGACATCGCCCGCTTCCGGCCCGGCGAGCCGTACGACTCCGGATCGCTCGACGACCTGCGCCGGGCGCTGGTGCAGACCAGCCTGGTATCGTCGGTGAAGGTGGAGCCGGTGCCGGGCGCGACCCCGGATACCGTCGACATCCGCGTGGCGACCGCACCGGCGCCGCCGCGGACGGTGGCGGGCGAGCTGGGCTATGGCACCGGCGAGGGCGCACGCGCCGAACTGAGCTGGACGCACCGCAACCTGTTCCCGCCCGAAGGGGCGCTGACGCTGCGATCGGTGCTGGGCACGCGCGAGCAATTGGGCGCGGTCGTCTATCGTCGCAACAACTTCAACGGACGCGACCGGGTGCTGACCGCGCAGTTCGCCGCCACGCACATCAACCGCGACGCATTCGAGGCACAGACCCTGTCCCTGTCGGGCAGCCTGGAGCGGCAGACCAACATCTTTTTCCAGAAGACCTGGACATGGTCGCTGGGGGCCGAGCTGCTGGCATCGGACGAGCGCGACGTGATCGCATCGACCGGGATCGACCGGCGGCGCACCTTCTTTATCGGCGCGCTGCCGACGAGCCTCAACTATGACGGGTCGGACGACCTGTTGAACCCGACGCGCGGCTTCCGGCTGGGCGGGCGGGCGAGCCCCGAACTGTCGCTGCAGGGCGCCGTGTTCGGCTATACCCGCACGCAGGTGGATGCCAGCATCTACCGCCCGGTACGGGACGGCGTGGTGCTGGCGGCGCGCACCCGGCTGGGAACGATCCTGGGGGCGCCGCGCGACCAGATCGCGCCGTCGCGGCGCTTCTATGCGGGCGGCGGTGCCTCGGTCCGTGGTTACGGCTTTCAGTCGATCGGGCCGCGCGATGCGAACGACGACCCGATCGGCGGGCGCAGCCTGGCCGAGTTCTCGATCGAGGCGCGGGTGAAGGCGTTCGGCAATTTCGGCGTCGTGCCGTTCCTGGATGCGGGCAACATCTACACCTCGCCGCTGCCGCGCCTGACCGGCATGCGGTTCGGCACTGGCCTCGGCGTGCGCTATTATTCGAACTTCGGCCCGATCCGCGTCGATGTCGGCACGCCGATCAATCCGCAGCCGGGCGACAGCCGGATCGCAGTCTATGTCTCGCTGGGGCAGGCGTTTTGACCGAGACGGACGACAGGCCCGAAACCGCGCCCGCGTCGCCGCGGCACCGGCGGAACTGGTGGCGGTGGCTGGCGGGCATCGTGTTCGGGATCGTCGCCATCCTGCTCGCCGCGCTGGCCGCGGTCGATACGCAGGTCGGACATCGCTGGGTCGCGGACCAGATCGGGCGGGTGCGCACGGCAAATGGCCTGCGCTTCGCGGTCGGGCGGATCGACGGGTCGATCTATCGAGAGGCGCGGCTGGCGGATGTGCGCGTCTATGATCTGGACGGGCTGGTGTTCCACGCGCCGCGCGTCACGCTGGACTGGCGGCCATGGCGGTGGATCGGCAACCGGCTGGACATAAGGCGGCTGGCGGTGCCGGAGGCGCAGTTGCTGCACGTGCCGCGTACCCGCCCGACCGGGCGGCGCGGGCCGATCCTCCCCGAGTTCGATATCGCGATCGGCGCGCTGTCGGTCGATCGGCTGGTGCTGGCGCCCGCCGTGCTGGGGCAGCGCCGCACCGGACGGTTGCAGGGGCGTGCCGACATCCGGCGGGGCCGTGCGCTGGTCGCACTGGATGCGGTGGTGGAGGGCAGCGACCGGTTGCGGCTCAACATCGATGCGGAGCCCGATCGTGACCGGTTCGATATCGACGTGGTCGCGCGCGGCGCGGCGCGCGGCGTGCTGGCGCGGATGGTGGGCGCGCGGCAGGGCGTGGCGCTGGACGTGACGGGCGACGGGCGCTGGGCACGGTGGCGCGGCCGCGCGACGGGACAGATCGGGCCGGCGCAGGCGATGACGTTGCGCCTGTCGGCGGATGCGGGCCGCTATGCGCTGGACGGCAGCGTGGCGCCGGCGCCGCTGCTGAAAGGGCGGTTGCAGCAACTGACCCTGCCGGGGGTGCGGGTACGTGGCCGCGGTCGCTTCGCCGAGCGGCGGCTGGACGGCACGCTGGCGCTGCGCAGCGGCGCGCTGGCGATCGAGACGCAGGGCATGGTCGATCTGGGCCAGAATGCGTTTCGCAACCTGAAGACCAGGGTGCGTCTGCTTCGCCCCTCCGCCGTGCTGCGCACGATGCGGGGCGAGGACGTGGAACTGCGCCTGTTGCTCGACGGACCGTTCGCCAGTGCCGCCTATGAATATCGCCTGTTCGCCAAGGCGCTGGCGTTCGACCGGACGGTGATCGTGCGGCCGCGGGCGGCCGGGCGGGGGCGGTGGTCGCACTGGCCGGTGACGGTGCCGGTGCGGTTCACCGCCGCGGCGGTGGGCGGGGTCGGCAATGTCGCGGGGGGCATATTGCGCAACCTGTCGATTGACGGGGCGCTGCGCCTGACGCCCGGTACGCTCAGCGCCGACGCGCTGCGGCTGCGGTCCGACAAGCTGTCGGGAACGATGGCGCTGTCGGTGGATCTGGCGACCGGCCGGTACGAGGTGGGGCTGAACGGGCGGCTGGGGCGGTATCTGATCCCCGGTCTGGGGCTGGTGGAGGTGACGTCCCGACTGAACGTGGTGCCGGGGCCGGGCGGGCACGGCACGCGGGTGGTGGGGCAGGGCGCGGCACGCGTGCTGCGGCTGGACAACGCCTTTTTCCGCAGCCTTGCCGGTGGCCTGCCGCGGCTGACCGCGCGGCTGGAGCGGACGCCGGACGGGGTGCTGCACTTCGCCGATCTGGTGCTGATCGCGCCGTCGCTGCGCCTGCGAGGGCAAGGCTATCGCCGGCGCGACGGCAGCTTCCATTTCGAGGGCGGGGGACAGCAATCGACCTATGGCCCGGTGCAACTGGTGCTGGACGGCGACATCGCCCGTCCGCGCGTGGACCTGTTGCTGGCGAGCCCCAATGCGGCGCTGGGCCTGCGCGACGTGCGCGCGCATCTGGAGCCGACGCCGCAGGGCTTTGCCTACACCGCCGAGGGCGGGTCGCGCGGCGGGCCGTTCCGGGCATCGGGCGCAATCCTGTTGCCCCGCGGGGGGCAGGCCGCGATCATGGTCGATGCGCTGGACGTCAGCGGCGCGCGCGGGACGGGACGGCTGAACATCGTCGATGGCGGCTTTGACGGTCGGCTGGACGTGACCGGCGGCGGCTGGAGCGGCGCGCTGACCTTCTGGCCGGTGGGCGATATCCAGCGGATCGAGGGGCAGTTGCGTGCGAGCGGCGTGCAACTGGGGGGCGGTGCCGTGCTTCGCCAGGGGCGCGCGGACTTTGCGATGATGCTCGATCCGGCGGGCGTGACGATCGAGGGAAGCGCCAGCGGACAGGGCCTGCGCCGGGGACGGTTGAGCCTGGGGCGGTTCGCTGCGACGGCGAAGCTGACCGACGGGGCGGGCGAAGTTCGCGCATCGATCGCGGGATCGCGGGGCCGCGCCTTCGATATCCAGACGGTGATCGGCGTATCGCCCGACCGCTATGTCGTGTCGGCGCAAGGGACGCTGGACCGGCGGCCGCTGCGCCTGCTGACCCCGGCGACGATCACGCGCGATGGCGAGGGCTGGCGCCTGGCGCAGACGCAGTTGAGCTTTTCGGGCGGCACGGTGGAGATGTCCGGCCGGTTCGGCGGCAGCGAGGGCGCGCTGGAGGCTAGCCTGACCCGCATGCCGCTGACGGTGCTGGATATCGGTTATCCGGGGCTGGGCCTGGGCGGCAACGCGTCGGGCACGATACGGGTGGCGACGCATGCGGGCGCGGCGCCGACGGGGCGCGTGGACCTGACCGTGCGCGGCCTGACGCGATCGGGGCTGGTGCTGTCGTCGCGGCCGATCGACATGGGGCTGGCGGGTGTTCTTTCGGCCGACCGGCTGGGGCTGCGCGCGGTGATGGCGTCGGGCGGGCGGACGATCGGGCGGGGGCAGGCCCTGCTGCAACCGCTGGGCAGCGGATCCTTGAGCGAACGGTTGCTGCGCGCGAAGCTGTTCGGGCAGTTGCGCTATGCCGGGCCGGCGGACACGCTGTGGCGGCTGACCGGGATCGAGATGTTCGACCTGTCGGGCCCGGTCGCGATCGGTGCGGATGTGAGCGGGCAACTGGCGGCGCCGGTGATCCGCGGTGCGCTGCAGGCCAATGGCGCGCGGATCGAGAGCGGCACGACCGGCACGGTGCTGACCAACGTCCAGGCGAACGGCCGCTTCGACGGATCGCGGCTGGTGATCGACCGCTTCGGCGCCGATGCCGGGCGCGGCGGGCGGGTGACGGGCAGCGGCGCGTTCGACTTCGCGGCGCGCGGCGGCATCGGCATGAACCTGTCGCTGCAGGCGGACCGCGCGGTGATGATCGCGCGCGACGATATCGGCGCAACGGTGAGCGGGCCGCTCTCCTTCGTGTCGAACGGGTCGGGCGGGCAGATTACCGGCGACGTGGTGCTGAACCGCAGCCGATACCGGCTGGGGCAGGCAAGCGCGGCGACGGCGGTGCCCAAGCTGGCGGTGCGCGAGATCAACGTGCCGGGCGGCGGCGCGGAGGACGAGGTGCCGGCCAAACCCTGGACGCTGGCGGTGAAGGCGCGGGCGCCGGGCCAGCTCATGGTCTTCGGGCTCGGCCTCAGCAGCGAATGGTCGGCGGATCTGCAGATCGGTGGCGAGCCGACCAATCCCGCGATTACGGGACAGGCGACGCTGATCCGCGGCGATTATGAATTTGCCGGGCGCGAGTTCAATCTGGATCGCGGCGTGATCCGCTTCAACGGCGAGGTGCCGGCCAATCCGGCGCTGGATATCGTCGCCAACGCCAACGTCACCGGGCTGACCGCATCGATCCGCGTGACGGGAACGGGGTTGAAGCCCGAAATCGGCTTTTCCAGCACGCCGGCTTTGCCTGAGGACGAGTTGCTGTCGCGGCTGCTGTTCGGGACATCGATCACCCAACTGTCCGCGCCCGAGGCGTTGCAACTGGCAGCGGCGGTGGCGGCGTTGCAGGATGGCGGCAACGGGCTGAACCCGATCAACGCCGTGCGCCGCGCTGCCGGGCTGGACCGGTTGCGCGTCCTGCCCGCCGATCCGCAGACGGGCCAGGGCACCTCGGTCGCCGCGGGCAAGTTCATCACCCGCCGCTTCTATGCGGAGATCGTGACCGATGGTCAGGGATATTCCGCGACGCGGGTGGAGTTTCAGGTGACACGCTGGCTGTCGCTGCTGTCCAGCATCTCGACACTGGGGCGGCAGAGCGCGAACGTGCGGGTTTCCCGGGATTTTTGAACAGCGAAGGACCGAAATGATGGAACGGATCGCGCGGATCGAGCGGACGGGCGGACCCGAGGTGATCGGCTGGCACGACGTCGCGCTGGCCGCGCCCGCGGCGGGCGAGGTGCGGATGCGCCACCGTGCGGTCGGGCTGAACTATATCGACACCTATCATCGCAGCGGGCTGTACCCCATCGACCTGCCGGGCGGGCTGGGATCGGAAGCGGCGGGCGTCGTGGAGGCGGTGGGCGAGGGCGTGACGGACTTCGCGATCGGCGACCGGGTGGGCGTGTTCGGGCCGGCGCGTGGCGCCTATGCCACCGCGCGCAACGTTTCCGCTGACCTGCTCGTCCCGTTGCCGGACACGGTCGACGACGACACCGCGGCGGCGATCATGCTGAAGGGCGGGACGGCGGCGTTCCTTGTTGAAGACTGTGCGCGCGTGCAGGCGGGGCAGACGGTGCTGGTCCATGCCGCGGCGGGCGGCGTCGGGCATCTGCTGGTCGGCTGGCTGAAGGCGATCGGCGCGGTGGTGATCGGGACGGTGGGAAGCGAGGAGAAGGCCGCGCGGGCGCGGGCGGCGGGGGCGGATCATGTGATCCTGAACCGGCAGGAGGACGTGGCGGCACGGGTGCGCGCGATCACGGACGGGGCCGGTGTGCCGGTGGTGCTGGACGGGGTGGGCAAGGCGACGTGGAATGCCTCGCTCGACAGTGCGGCGCGGCGCGGGCTGATCGCCAGCTTCGGCAATGCGTCGGGGGCGGTGGAGGGCGTCAACCTGGGCGTGCTGGCGTCGAAGGGGTCGCTGTTCGTGACGCGGCCGACGCTGTTCGATTACGCGGTGACCGCGGCGGAGAAGCGGGCGTTGATGGCGCGGGTGTTTGCGATGCTGGCGCGGGGGGCGATCGTGCCGGAGATCGGACAGCGGTATGCGCTGGAGGATGCGGCGCAGGCGCACCGGGCGATCGAGGCGGGGGAGACGTTCGGGAGCACGGTGCTGGTGCCCTGACATGAAAAAGGGGAGCCGTTGCCGGCTCCCCCTTCCCATGGCGATCGGTGGGGATCAGCCCGAATAATACATGTCGTATTCGACCGGCGACGGGGTCATCTCCCAGCGCGCGACCTCGTGATACTTCAGCTCGATATAGGACTCGATCTGCTCCTTGGAGAAGACGTCGCCCTTGAGCAGGAAGTCGTGGTCCGCCGCCAGGCTTTCCAGCGCTTCACGCAGGGATGCGCAGACGGTCGGGACCTGGGCGAGCTCTGCCGGCGGCAGGTCGTACAGGTTCTTGTCCATCGCCTCGCCCGGATGGATCTTGTTCTGGATGCCGTCCAGGCCCGCCATCATCAGCGCCGCATAGGCGAGATAGGGGTTGGCGAGCGCGTCGGGGAAGCGGACTTCGACCCGCTTCGCCTTGGGACCGGTGCCGTAGGGGATGCGGCACGATGCCGAGCGGTTGCGCGCCGAATAGGCGAGCAGCACGGGCGCCTCATAGCCCGGAACCAGACGCTTGTACGAGTTGGTCGTCGGGTTGGTGAAGGCGTTCACCGCCTTGGCATGCTTGATGATGCCGCCGATGAAATAAAGGCACATGTCGGACAGGCCGGCATAGCCGTTGCCCGCGAACAGCGGATCCTTGCCGTTCCAGATCGAGAAGTGGGTGTGCATGCCCGAGCCGTTATCTTCCTTGATCGGCTTGGGCATGAAGGTCGCGGTCTTGCCATAGGCATGGGCGACCTGGTGCACGACATACTTGTAGATCTGCATGCGATCGGCGGTCTGGGTCAGCGTGCCGAAGGTCATGCCCAGCTCGTGCTGCGCGGCGGCGACCTCGTGATGGTGCTTGTCGCAGGGCAGGCCCATTTCGAGCATGGTGGTGACCATCTCGCCGCGAATGTCGACCGCGGAGTCGACCGGCGCCACGGGGAAATAGCCGCCCTTGGCGCGCGGACGGTGACCGAGATTGCCGGTTTCGTAATCGCGGCCGGTGTTGGTCGGCAGCTCGATATCGTCGATCTTGAAGTAGGAACCGGCATAGTTGGTGTCGAACTTCACGTCGTCGAACATGAAGAATTCGGCTTCCGGGCCGACATAGACGGTGTCGCCGATGCCGGTGGTGGTCAGATACGCCTCGGCGCGCTTGGCGGTCGAGCGCGGGTCACGCGCATAAAGCTCGCCGGTCGAGGGCTCGACCACGTCGCAGAACACGATCAGCATCGGCGTCGCCGAGAAGGGATCGGTATAGACGGCGTCGAGATCCGGCTTCAGCACCATGTCCGACTCGTTGATGACCTTCCAGCCCTCGATCGAGGAGCCGTCGAACATCAGGCCGTCGGTGAACTCGTTCTCGCCCATGATCGAGGCGACCATGGTCAGGTGCTGCCACTTACCCTTGGGGTCGGTGAAGCGCAGATCGACCCACTCGATCTCTTCTTCCTTGATCTTGTTCAGGATGTCGGTGGCCGTCATCGCCATGATACGTCGTTCCTCTTGTCGTCGTTATACCCCGGCCGGTGAGGCCGGAGGTGTCCGGGATGGGTCGGGAAGGGGAAAAGCGGGATCAGATCGCCGCGTCGTCGCGCTCTCCGGTACGGATGCGCAAAGCGGTTTCGACCGGGATCACGAAGATCTTGCCGTCGCCGATCCGGCCGGTTTGCGCGGCGGCGGCGATCGCCTCCACCACGCGTTCGGCCAGTGCGTCCTCGACGACAACCTCCAGCTTCACCTTGGGCAGGAAGTCGACGACATATTCGGCACCCCGATAAAGCTCAGTGTGCCCCTTCTGTCGGCCGAAACCCTTCGCCTCGGTCACCGTGATGCCCGACACGCCGATTTCGTGCAGCGCTTCCTTTACCTCATCCAGCTTGAACGGCTTGATGATCGCCTCAATCTTTTTCACGAGACCGGATGCCCCCAAACGCGTTTGAACCCTCGCCCGTCAGGGCGCCTTGCACAGGATGTGCCAGATGCTCGCCCCTTGGGCGAGGCAATCGAATGCCACCGATCGCTGCCCATTAAACGGGCAGACGGGCAGCATGTGCCCGAAAGAGCGGCAATGCTCAGAGAATGTCCCGCACGCGCTCGGGCGGGCGGGCGAGCACCACGCCGCGCGCGGTTTCGACCAGCGGCCGCTCGATCAGGATGGGATTGATCGCCATCGCCTCAAGGATCGCGAACTCGTCCGCCTCGGCGAGTGCCTTGGCCTCCGGCTCGGCACGGCGCAGGCCTTCGCGCGGGGAAAGACCGGCGCGCGCGTAGAGGCGGTGCAGCGTCTCCACGGTGGGCGGGAATTTCAGATATTCGACGATCTCCACCTCGGCGCCGGCTTCGCGCAGCAGGGCAAGCGCCTCGCGCGATTTGGAGCAGCGCGGATTGTGGTAGATCGTTGCCTTCATCGATCGGCCTTTTGGCAGGATCGGGGCGGTTTGTGGAGGGGTTTGTTTTGGTGGGTGGGCGGGTGAGGGGCTGCCAGGCAGCGCAGCACTGCTGGTCTGCCCCTCACCCCCCACGGCTTCGCCGCGGTGCCCCCCTCTCCCCGGAGGGGAGAGGGTTAAGTGGTCAGGCGTCTTGTTTCGCCAGCCATTCCTCCAGCCACTTGATCGTGTACTGGCCGTCCTGGAACTCGGGATCGTCGAGCAGCGCCTGGTGGAGCGGGATGGTGGTCTTCATCCCCTCGATCACGAACTCCTCCAGCGCGCGGCGCAGGCGGCGGAGCGCGCCGTTGCGGGTGGCGCCGTAGACGATCAGCTTGGCGACCATGCTGTCGTAATAGGGCGGCACCTTGTAGCCCTGATAAAGGCCGCTATCGACGCGGACGTGCATGCCGCCCGGTGCGTGATAGACCTTTACCGTGCCGGGCGACGGCGCGAAGGTGCGCGGGTCCTCGGCATTGATGCGGCATTCGATCGCGTGACCGCGGAACTCGACATCCTGCTGCTCGAAGGTCAGCGGGCGCCCCTCGGCGATCTGGATCTGCTCGCGCACCAGATCGAGGCCGGTGATCATCTCGGTAACGGGATGTTCGACCTGAAGGCGGGTGTTCATTTCGATGAAATAGAACTCGCCGTCTTCCCACAGGAATTCGATCGTGCCGGCGCCGCGATAGCCCATATCGGCCATCGCCTTGGCGACGACGCCGCCCATCCGCTCGCGCTCCTCGGCGGTGATGATCGGCGAGGGGGCTTCCTCCAGCACCTTCTGGTGCCGGCGCTGGAGCGAGCAGTCGCGCTCGCCCAGGTGGATCGCCTTGCCGTTGCCGTCGCCGAAGACCTGGAATTCGATATGCCGGGGGTTGCCCAGATATTTTTCCATGTAGACGGTGGCGTCGCCGAACGCGGCCTTCGCCTCCGAGCCGGCCTGCTGCATCAGCGTTTCGAGCTGGTCCTCGGACGGCACGACCTTCATGCCGCGACCGCCGCCGCCCGATGCCGCCTTGATGAGCACGGGATAGCCGATCTCGGCGGCGAGCGCCTTGGCCTCCTCGACATCAGTGATCGCGCCGTCGGAGCCGGGGACGAGCGGCAGGCCGAGCGCGCCGGCGGTGCGCTTGGCCTCCACCTTGTCGCCCATGATGCGGATATGCTCGGGCTTGGGGCCGACGAAGATGAGGTTATGCGCCTCCACGATCTCGGCGAACTTGGCGTTTTCCGACAGGAAGCCATAGCCGGGGTGGATTGCGTCCGCGCCGGAGATTTCGGCCGCGGAGATGATGTTGGGGATGTTGAGGTAGCTGTCGCCGGCAGCCGGCGGGCCGATGCAGATCGCCTCGTCCGCCAGGCGGACGTGCATCGCATCGGCGTCCGCGGTGGAATGCACCGCCACCGTCTTGATTCCCATTTCATGGCAGGCGCGGTGGATGCGCAGCGCGATCTCGCCGCGATTGGCGATCAGGAGCTTCTTGATCGAGCGCACGAGGCTTACTCGACGACGATCAGCGGCTGGTCGAACTCGACCGGCTGGCCGTTCTCGACCAGCACGGCGGTGACGGTGCCGGCCTGGGGCGCGGTGATCGGGTTCATCACCTTCATCGCTTCCACGATCAGCAGCGTGTCGCCGGCGGCGACCTTCTGCCCGATGCTGGCGAACGGCTTGGCGCCCGGTTCGGCCGAAAGGTAGCAGGTGCCGACCATCGGCGAGCGGACCGCGTTCGCGCTGGTCGCAGGCGCCGAGGCGCCGATTTCGGCGGCGACGGGCGCGGCCGGTGCCGGTTGCACCGCGAGCGGCGCGGGGGCCGGCGCGTAATGCGCATGGGCAGCGGCGATGGGAGCGGCCTTGCGCGCGACGCGGATCTTGCGATCGCCATGCTCGACCTCGATCTCGGTCAGGGCGGTGGCATCAAGAAGTTCGGCGAGCTGGCGGACAAGGTCGACATCGACCTTCATGGCCTGTTCAGTCTGTTCGGTCATGGCGGCGGCTCCTGTCAGAAGCGGGCGGCGGCTTCAAGCGCCAGCAGGTAGGAAAGCGCGCCGAAACCGGCGATTGTGCCTTTTGCGGCACGCCCGACAAAGCTGTGGTGACGAAATTCCTCCCGCGCGTGCGGGTTGGAGAGGTGGACCTCGATCACCGGAGTCGTGACCGACTTGATCGCATCGTGGATCGCGACCGAGGTGTGGGTGAAGCCGCCGGCGTTCAGCAGCACGGCGCGCGCCTTGTGCGCCTGCGCCTCGTGCAGCCAGTCGACCAGATGCCCCTCATGGTTCGACTGGCGCAGGTCGATCTCCAGCCCCAGTTCGCGGGCGCGGTCCTCCAGCATGCCGGCAATGTCGTCCAGCGTGTCGCGCCCGTAGATTTCGGGCTCGCGCAGGCCGAGCAGGTTGAGGTTGGGGCCGTTGAGGACATAGACGATGTCGGCCAAGGGCGGGTCCTTCACGTTGCCTGATTGCTGATCCGCTACCTATATGGGGATGAACGCGCCGCCAAGGCCGGCCCCAAGATTGGAACCATCATGCCCCATACCGACGGAACCGTGACCATCAGCGTGAATGGCGAGCACAAGCGTGTGGCGGCGGGGCTCAGCCTCGCCGATCTGGCGAGCGAGCTGGGGCTGGTACCCGAGAAGGTGGCGGTGGAGCGGAACATGGAGGTGGTGCCGCGCTCGACCCTGAAGGACGTCTGCGTCGAGGATGGCGACGATATCGAGATCGTGCATTTCGTCGGCGGTGGCGATCACGTGGCACCCGTGACCGAGGACAGCTGGAGCGTGGCGGGACGCACCTTCCGCTCGCGGCTGATCGTCGGCACCGGCAAGTACAAGGATTTCGCGCAGAACGCCGCGGCCGTCGAGGCGAGCGGGGCGGAGATCGTGACGGTGGCGGTGCGCCGGGTGAACGTGTCCGACCGCAATGCGCCGATGCTGACCGACTATATCGATCCCAAGCGGATCACCTACCTGCCCAACACCGCGGGCTGCTTCACCGCGGAGGATGCGATCCGCACGCTGCGGCTGGCGCGCGAGGCGGGGGGCTGGGACCTCGTCAAGCTGGAGGTGCTGGGCGAGGCCAAGACGCTGTACCCGGACATGGTGGAGACGATCCGCGCGACCGAGATCCTGGCCAAGGAGGGATTCCAGCCGATGGTCTACTGCGTCGACGATCCGATCGCGGCGAAGCGGCTGGAGGATGCGGGGGCGGTGGCGATCATGCCGCTGGGGGCGCCGATCGGGTCGGGGCTCGGGATACAGAACCGGGTGACGATCCGGCTGATCGTGGAAGGGGCGAACGTGCCGGTGCTGGTCGATGCGGGCGTAGGGACCGCGTCGGATGCGGCGGTGGCGATGGAGCTGGGGTGCGACGGCGTGCTGATGAACACGGCGATCGCCGAGGCGAAGGACCCGATCATGATGGCATCGGCGATGCGGGCGGCGGTGGAGGCGGGGCGCCTGTCGTACCGCGCGGGACGGATGGGACAGCGCCGCTATGCCGACCCGTCGAGCCCGCTGGCCGGCCTGATCTGAATCAAGCCATCACGGAACCGTATCGGGGTCGATCCGTTTTCCTGTCACGAGTTTTGCGACACCATGTCGGTGTCGCCGCATAATGGAGGCAGGAATGGGCGAGCTGACCGACAAGATCAAGGGCAACATTAACGAAGCCGTCGGCAAGGTGAAGGAAGCGATCGGCGATCACCAGAACAACCCGGAACTGAAGGCCGAGGGCCAGGGCCAGCAGGTCGAAGGCAAGGGCGAGCAGTTCAAGGGCAAGGTCAAGGGTGCGCTTGGCGACGACATCTAAGCCCCGACTGTTGAACAGTTGACGGAGCGGCCGTCCCGGATATGCCGGGGCGGCCGTTTTGTTATGCGCGGGTGTCTTGTGCGCAGGGATGGCGGGGGGGCGGCGATGACGCGATCGGTTGGTCAGGATGATGTTAAGCATTTCGCCGGTAACGGTGGGGCGATGGAAATGTCGCAAACCTTCGGCCGGGTCGGCGCCTGTGTCGCCTGTCGATCCGGCGACGCGCGTGATTTCGCGCTGTCGATGGCCTTTCAACCGATCGTGGACCTGCGCACGGAGCGGACCTGGGCCTATGAGGCGCTGGTTCGGGGGCGTGACGGCGCGGGGGCGGCCGAGGTGCTGGGGCGCGTCACCGACGCGAACCGCTATGCTTTCGACCAGCAATGCCGGGTGGCGGCGATCGAATGCGCCGTGGCGGCGGGCCTGCTGGCGGATGGCGCAAAGCTGTCGATCAACTTCCTGCCCAATGCGGTGTATTCGCCAAAGGCCTGCATCCAGCTGACCCTGAAGACGGCCGCGGCGAACCACCTGCCGATCGACCGGTTGATGTTCGAATTCACCGAAACCGAGCGCATGGCCGATGCCGCGCATGTGCAAAACATCATCGACACCTATCAGGCGATGGGCTTCGTGACCGCGCTCGACGATTTCGGCGCGGGCCATGCCGGGCTGGGCCTGCTCGCCCGCTTCCGGCCCGATTTCATCAAGCTGGACATGGAGTTGCTGCGCGGCATCGACAGCAGCGCGCCGCGCCGGATGATCGTGGAAGCGATGGTGGGGCTGTGCGCGAGACTGGGTGTGACGGTGATCGCCGAGGGGATCGAGACGCGCGGCGAACTGGATGCGGTCCGCTCGCTGGGGATCGACCTGGTGCAGGGCTATCTGCTGGCGAGGCCCGCGTTCGAGGCGCTGCCGGGCGTCACCCTGCCGGTCGCCGCCTGATCGCGGCCAGCGTGGCGGCGGGGGTGATCGCCTCCACATCCGTCCGGCAATGGAGGAGGCGGACGCCGCGCTGCCCCTGTGCACGCGCCACCGCGGGGGCGAAATCCTCCGTCTGCTCCACGGTTTCCGCCCAGCAGCCATAGGCGCGCGCGAGGGCGGCGAAATCGGGATTGGCGAGGCGGGTGGCAGCGACGCGGCCGGGATATTCCCGCTCCTGATGCATGCGGATCGTGCCATAGGCGCCGTTGTCGACGATGATGACCAGCATCTGCGCATCATGCTGGACCGCGGTGGCCAGTTCCTGTCCGTTCATCAGGAAGCAGCCATCGCCGGCGAGTGCGACCACCATGCGATTCGGGCGGCGCAGCGCGGCGGCGACCGCGGCGGGGACGCCATAGCCCATCGCGCCGGCGGTCGGCGCAAGCTGCGACCCGGGGCCGGCATAGGGCCAGTAGCGATGCCACCAGCCCGAATAATTGCCGGCGCCGTTGCAGATCATCGTGTCGGCGGGAAGCGCCTCGCGCATGGCCGCGACGCAGGGGCCGAGGTCCATGGCGACGCCCTCGCGCGGGGCGGGTGTGGACCAGCGTTGGTATTCGGCATGCGCCTCCGCCGCGGCAGGGGAGGGCGCAGACGGCGGCTCGGCCGCGGCGAGTGCGTCGGCAAACTCCCACATGCCCGCACAGACCGCGATGTCGGCGCGGTAGGCGCTGTTCAGTTCGGCGGGATCGGGATGGACGTGGATCAGCGTCTGGCCGGGATGGTCGGGGTTGACGAGGGTATAGCCATCGGTGGTCGCCTCCCCCAGCCGGGGGCCGACGACCAGTAGCAGATCGGCGGCGCGGACACGCTCCACCAGCCGGGGATTGGGCCCGTAGCCGAGATTGCCGGCCCAGACCGGTGCCGCGTTGTCGATCGCGTCCTGACGGCGAAAGGCGGCCGCGACGGGCAGGCCCCATTTGCGGGCGAACCCGGCAAAGGCGGCACTGGCCGCACTGTTCCAACCGGCGCCGCCGATGATGGCGAGCGGGTTGCGGGCGGCGCGCAGCTGCTCCAGCACCGGCGCGACGGATGGGGGGAACTGGTCGCAGCGCTCGACGCGGGGCCGATCCGTCGCCTCGACCATGTCGCACAGCATATCCTCGGGCAGGGCGAGAACCACCGGGCCGGGGCGCCCGTTCATCGCGGTGGCATAGGCTCTGGCGACATATTCGGGAATGCGGCGGGCATCGTCGATCCGTGCCGCCCATTTGGCGATGGGCGCGAACATCGCCTGGAAGTCGATTTCCTGAAACGCCTCGCGGTCGCGGGTGCCGCGGTCGACATCACCGATGAACAGGATCATCGGCTGCGAATCCTGCCGCGCGACATGGACGCCGATCGATGCGTTGGTGGCGCCGGGACCACGCGTGACGAAGGCGATGCCGGGGCGGCCGGTGAGCGTGCCGTCCGCACAGGCCATGAAGGTGACGCCACCCTCCTGCCGGCAGGTGACGAGATCGATCGCGGGCGTATCGTGCAGCGCGTCCAGCACCGCGAGAAAGCTTTCGCCCGGCACCGTAAAGATGCGGTCGCATCCTTGCGCCAGAAGCGAGTCGACGAGGATGCGGCCACCGGTACGCTTGGTCATGACAGGCAGCCTAGCGCGGCAGCCGGGCCGCTGCCAAGCGATGGGTTGACCGGGATCAGGCCCGCCGCCTAACGCGGGCACAAACGAGAGGGACCAGCATGCGCAAACTCTATCCCGATGCGGCCGCAGCGCTAGACGGATTGCTGTTCGACGGCATGACGATCTGCGCGGGCGGGTTTGGCCTGTGCGGTATTCCGGAACGGCTGATCGACGCGATCCAGGCGGCGGGCACCACCGGGCTGACCATCGCCAGCAACAATGCCGGCATCGATGGCGAGGGGCTGGGCAAGCTGCTCCGTACCCGTCAGGTCAAGAAGATGATCTCCAGCTATGTCGGCGAGAACAAGGAGTTCGAGCGGCAATATCTGAGCGGCGAGCTGGAGGTGGAATTCTGTCCGCAAGGCACGCTTGCCGAGCGGTGCCGGGCGGGGGGCGCGGGCATTCCGGGCTTCTACACCAAGACGGGCGTCGGCACGCTGGTGGCCGAGGGCAAGGAGGTGAAGAGCTTCGACGGGGAGGATTACATCCTGGAGCGCGGCATCCGCGCCGACCTGTCGATCATCAAGGGATGGAAGGCGGACGAGGCGGGCAACCTGATCTTCCGCAAGACCGCACGCAACTTCAACCAGCCGATGGCGACCGCGGGCAAGATCTGCGTCGCCGAGGTCGAAGAGGTGGTGCCGGTGGGCACGCTGGACCCCGATCAGGTGCACCTGCCGGGCATCTATGTAAAGCGGATGATCGTCGGCAGCCCGTACGACAAGAAGATCGAGTTCCGCACCGTGCGCGAGCGGCCAGCGGCGTGACAGGCAAGGCGCGGATCGCGATCGGCGCCGCTGCGGCGGTGCTGCTCGCCGGCTGTGCGTCACGGCGCGCCGAGCCGGTGGTGGCGCTGCCCAAGCCGGGACAGACCTATCAGGTCGACGGGCAGACGCTGACGATCACCGGAATGACCGCGCTGCCCTCGCCCGGCGGTGCCGCGGTGGCGGCCCCGGTGGCGCCGGCGGGCGCGCCGGCACAATTCCAGTATCTCTACGGGTCCGGCGAGGGTGCCGCGATCAGCGTGCAGGCGTGGAACGACCTGGTCCGCTATGTGCGCGATACGGTGAAGGCGCGGCCGGCGGACAGCGTGGTGCTGGCGCCGGGCGCGACGCTTTCCGATCCGCGCTATGTGGCCTGCGGGGCCAAGCCCTATGCCGCCGTGTTCGACGTGGACGAGACGGTGCTGCTGAACCTGGGCTTCGAATATGACGCGGTCGGCGGGCGTGCCTTCGACCAGAAGCGCTGGGATGCTTGGGAGCGGACGGGCGTGACCCAGGTGGCGGCGGTGCCGGGGGCCAAGATGGGGCTGGACGCACTGCGCGCGATGGGCGTGACGGTGGTGTTCAACACCAACCGCGCCGTGGGCAATGCCGCACAGACCAAAGCGGCGATCGAGGGCGTGGGGCTGGGCCCGGCGCGACACGGCGAAACGCTGTTCCTGGCGGGCGACGATGCCGGCGGGTCGAAGAAGGACGGACGGCGCGCGACCATCGCCCGGCGCTACTGCGTGATCGCCATGGGTGGCGACCAGTTGACCGACTTTTCCGACCTGTTCAACGCCGGGCTGACCCCGGTGCAGCGCCGGGCGGCCGTGATGGCCGCGCCGATCGCCGGTCGCTGGGGCGCGGGGTGGTTCGTGCTGCCCAACCCCGTCTATGGCTCGGCGCTGAAGGGCGGCGTCGACGACATCTTTCCGCCAGCGGTTCGCTGGACACCCGCAGGGGAGCAATGACATGGCATGGGATCGCAACCAGATGGCCGCGCGCGCGGCCGGGGAACTCCGCGACGGCTTCTACGTCAATCTGGGCATCGGCATTCCGACGCTGGTCGCCAACCATATCCCCGACGGGGTCGAGGTAACGTTGCAGTCCGAAAACGGCATGCTGGGCATCGGCCCGTTTCCCTATGACGACGCGGTCGACCCCGACCTGATCAACGCCGGCAAACAGACGATCAGCGAGCTGCCGCAAAGCGCCTATTTCGGGTCCGAGCAGAGCTTTGCGATGATCCGCGGCGGGCATATCGACCTGACCGTGCTGGGCGCGATGGAGGTCGCGGAAAATGGCGACATCGCCAACTGGATGATCCCGGGCAAGATGATCAAGGGGATGGGCGGCGCCATGGACTTGGTAGCGGGCGTCAAGAAGATCATCGTGGTGATGGAGCATAACGCCAAGGACGGCAGCGCGAAGTTCATCCCCGCCTGCACCCTGCCGCTGACCGGGCGCAACGTGGTGGACATGATCGTCACCGATCTGGCGGTGTTCCAGCGCCCCGATCACGACAGCGCGTTCCGCCTGATCGAGCTGGCGCCGGGCGTGACGCAGGAGGAGGTCGCGGCGAAGACCACGGCGGCCTATGAGGTGGCGATCGCGGCCTGAGGGGAAGCGGGGGACGCGCAACATGGGCGGCGATTTCCGCAACATACTTGCGCCGCCCCTTGGTTCGGCGCGCGATTTGCGTTAACGGGCGGCCATCATGGCCACCTATCCGCAGACCCTGTACGAAAAGATCTGGGCGTCGCATGTCGTGGAACGGCGCGACGACGGCACCTGCCTGCTCTATATCGACCGCCACCTCGTCCATGAGGTGACGAGCCCGCAGGCGTTCGAGGGGCTGCGCGCCGCCGGGCGCCGGGTGCGGCGGCCCGAACTGACGCTGGCGGTGCCGGACCACAACCTGCCGACGACGCCGCGCACCGATGCCGCCGGGCGCCTGCTGCCGATCGCGGATCCGGAAAGCGCGCAGCAACTGGATGCGCTGCGCCGGAACACCGCCGAATTCGGCATCGACTATATCGACGCGACCGCCGCCGAGCAGGGCATCGTCCATGTCGTCGGGCCGGAACTGGGCTTCACCCTGCCGGGTACGACACTGGTGTGCGGGGACAGCCATACCTCCGCGCATGGGGCGCTGGGCGCGCTCGCCTTCGGGATCGGCACGTCGGAGGTGGAGCATGTGCTCGCCACCCAGACGCTGCTGCTGTCGCCGTCGAAGACCATGGAAGTGCGCGTCGAGGGCACGCTGGGCTTCGGCGTGTCGGCCAAGGACGTGATCCTGGCGATCATCGGGCGGATCGGGGCGGCGGGCGGCACCGGCCATGTCATCGAATTCACCGGCAGCGTGATCCGCAACCTGTCGGTCGAGGGGCGGCTGACGATCGCCAACATGTCGATCGAGGGGGGCGCGCGCGCCGGCCTGATCGCGCCGGACGAGACGACCTTTGCCTATCTCAAGGGGCGGCCGATGGCGCCCAAGGGCGCGGACTGGGAGCGTGCGGTCGATTGGTGGCGCACGCTGCCGAGCGATGCGGGCGCGCGCTACGACCGCAGCGTGGTGCTGGACGCGACCGATATCGCCCCGGCGCTGACCTGGGGGACGAGCCCGGAGGATGTGGTGCCGATCACCGGGATCGTGCCCGATCCCGACAGCTTTGCCGATCCGTCCAAACAGGCGGCGGCGCGCAAGTCGCTGGAATATATGGGGCTGACACCCGGCACCGCGATGCAGGACATCGGCGTGCAGCATGTCTTTATCGGCAGTTGCACCAACAGCCGGATCGAGGATCTGCGCGCTGCCGCCTCGGTGGCGAACGGGCGGCACGTGGCGGACGGGGTGCGGGCGCTGGTGGTGCCCGGCTCGGGGCTGGTCAAGCGGCAGGCGGAGGCCGAGGGGCTGGACCGCATCTTCGTGCAGGCCGGGTTCGAATGGCGCGAGCCGGGCTGTTCGATGTGCCTGGCGATGAACCCGGACAAGGTGCCGCCGGGCGAGCGCTGTGCCTCCACCTCCAACCGCAATTTTGTCGGTCGGCAGGGTCCCGGTGCGCGCACGCATCTGGTATCGCCCGCGATGGCCGCCGCCGCGGCCGTCACCGGACGCCTTGCCGACGTCCGTGAATTGATGGGAGAAGTGTGATGAAGCGCGTTCTTGTTCTGCTGGTCGCCGGTGCCGTGGCCAGCGGCGTGGCCGCCTATACCGCCGGCGTGGCACGACCCTCGGCGAGCGTCGCCGCGAAGCGCTGAGCCATGGAACCGGTCACTGCCGTGTCGGGCACCGCCTATCCCTGGGGTGCCAAGAACATCGACACCGACGTCATCATCCCGGCACACTGGCTGAAGACGATCACCCGCGCGGGCCTGGGCCGCGGCGCGTTCGAGACGGTGCGCGCACAGCCGGGCAACATCTTCGACGATCCGCGCTATGCCGGCGCGCCGATCCTGATCGCCGGCGACAATTTCGGGTGCGGGTCGAGCCGCGAACATGCCGCCTGGGCACTGGCGGACATGGGCGTGCGGGCGGTGATCGCGCCGTCCTTTTCGGACATCTTCTCGGGCAACGCGTTCAAGAACGGCATCGTGCCCGTCGTCCTGCCGCAGGCGGCGATCGACCGGTTGGTCGAGGTGGCGCGCGAGCAGCCGATCACCGTCGACCTGGAATCGATGACGGTGACCACGCCGTTCCAGGATCGCTTCCCCTTCGAACTGGATGCGTTCCGGCGCCGGTGCCTGATGGAAGGACTGGACGAGATCGGGCTGACGCTGGCACAGGATGAAGCCATTGGCCGGTTCGAAGGGACGATGGACGATCATCGCCCGTGGATCGCCGGGAGGAGTGGCTATGCGGGCGTTGCTGTCGCGGAGTATCGGCGGACCTGACACGCTGGAGCTGGCGGACCTGCCCGACCCGGTGGCCGGGCGCGGCCAGGTGGTGGTGCGTGTCCATGCCTGCGCGATCAACTATCCGGATGTCCTGATCATCGAGGACAGGTACCAGATCAAGCCGCCGCGCCCCTTTGCGCCGGGTGGCGAGATTTCCGGTGTGATCGAGGCGGTCGGCGAGGGCGTCGAGGGCTGGACGGCCGGCGAACGGGTGCTGGCGGTGACCGGGTTCGGCGGCCTGGCGGAGCGGGTGGTGGTGGATGCGCCGCGGCTGTTCGCGCTGCCGGCGGAGCGCGATTTTGCCGAGGGTGCGGCGTTGCTGCTGACCTATGCCACGGTCATCCATGCGCTGGTCGATCGCGGAAGGCTGCGCGAGGGGCAGACCTTGCTGGTGCTGGGTGCGGCCGGTGGCGTCGGGCTGGCGGCGATCGAACTGGGCAAGGCACTGGGGGCGCGGGTGGTGGCCGCGGTATCTTCGGAGGAAAAGGCCCGGGTGGCCCGGTCGGCGGGCGCGGACGACACGCTGGTCTATGGCCGGGCGCCGTTCGACAAGGACCAGTCGCGCGCACTGGCCGATGCGTTCAAGGCGGCGACGGGCGGACACGGCGCGGATGTGATCTTGGACCCGGTCGGCGGCGATTATGCCGAGCCGGCGCTGCGTGCGATCGCCTGGGAAGGGCGCTATCTGGTGGTCGGCTTCCCGGCGGGTATTCCGCACCTGCCGCTGAACCTGACGCTGCTGAAGAGCTGTGATGTGTGCGGCGTGTTCTGGGGCGCGTTCGCGGCGCGCGATCCGGAGGCCAATCGGTCGCATGTCGCGACGTTGATGGCATTATGGGCGGAAGGTAGAATCGCGCCGCGGGTGACCGAGCGGTTCGCGCTGGAGGATGGCGGGCAGGCGATCGCCCGGTTGGCGGCGCGTGGCGCGACGGGAAAGCTGGTCGTCGAACTGGCCTGACGCGGCCGCAAGCGGCTCAGGCGACGGCAAGCACCAGGGCGACGATCGCGGCCCATAATGCCAGCGAGATCAACGCGCCGAAGGCAAAGCCCACCATGACCGGCGGCGAGTGGTTGAGCGCGGGCGCGGGGCCGAAATGGCGGGTCATGGTCTCTCTCCTTTGGTGTCGTTGTGGACATCCCGTATCTAACATACCGGTGAAATGGACCTTGGTTCCACCCTTCGTCGCATCGCCCGCGCCTGCGCATGGCAGGCGTTGCGTCCGGCCCCCGTGCCCCCTATCTCGCCGGTAGAGTGAAAAGGGGACCGCCGCATGACCATGTTCGACGATCGTGAGCGCGCCGAGGAGGCGAAGTTCGCGCGGGATCAGGAAATGCTGTTCCGCATTACCGCCCGCCGCAATCGCCTGGTCGCGCAATGGGCGGCGAAGCAGATGCAACTGACCCCGGCGGAAACCGACGCCTATGCCAAGGCGGTCGTGCAGGCCGATTTCGAGGAAGCCGGCGACGAGGACGTGATCCGCAAGCTGGTCGGCGACCTGACCGCGGCGGGGGTGGAAGCCGACGAGCCCACCGTGCGCCGCGCGCTGGAGGAACAGGCGGTTGAAGCCCGCCGCCAATTGATGGAAAGCCGCTGAACCATGCCGATGGCCGCAGACGATATCGCCACACTGATCCGCGCCGGCATTCCCGATGCCGAGGTGGAGATCACCGACCTGGCCGGTGACGGCGATCATTATGCCGCGCGGGTGACCGCGGCCAGCTTTGCAGGCATGAACCGCGTCCAGCGTACCCGCGCGGTCTATGCCGCGCTGGGCGATCGCATGGGCGGCGAACTCCACGCGCTTCAACTTACCACTGCACTCCCCCAAGGATGATCGACATGACCGACGACACCCAGGCCCGCATCGACGCGCTGGTCAAGCAGAACCCCGTAGTGCTGTTCATGAAGGGCAGCCCGCTGTTTCCGCAGTGCGGATTTTCCAGCCGCGCGATTGCGATCCTGAACCACCTGAACGTCGAATTCGAAAGCGTCGACGTGTTGCAGGACCAGGGCATCCGGCAGGGGATCAAGACCTATTCGGACTGGCCGACCATCCCGCAGCTTTACGTCAACGGCGAGTTCGTCGGCGGATCGGACATCATGATGGAGATGTACGAGAGCGGCGAGCTGGCGCAGTTGTTCGAAGGCTCCGACGCCGCGAACTGACGATGAACGGGGCGGGTGCCGATGGCATCCGCCCTTTGCTTTCGGGGGCAAAGGATGACCGAGCTTCCACCCCGGCCCGCGGGCGAGGACGACCGCCGCGCGCGCGAAGCGCTGCTGGCGGCACTGCGCGTGGTGCGTGACGATCGCAAGGCGCTGGACGCCTGGCGGAACCGCGGCAAGGAGTGCCGTATCCTACGATAGGATAGCGACCGGAGCATCCGGGCTGTGGCCGCCGCCCGGCATTGACTACGCTCGTAATCGATGTGATTACATGCGTAGTCGATGAGAGGAGCGAGTCGTGGCCGAGCGCATCAGCGATGCCGAACATGCGGTGATGGAGGTGCTGTGGGACGACGCGCCGCTCACCGCGCAGGACGTGGCCGAACGGGTGGACCCCGACCGTGGCTGGAGCGCCAACACCGTCAAGACGCTGCTCGGCCGGCTGCTCGCCAAGAAGGCGATCGTCCATGAGGAGGATGGTCGCCGTTACCTGTATCGGCCAGCGGTGGCGCGTGGCGACTATGTCGAGGGCGAGTCGCGGCGGCTGATCGACCGGCTGTTCGGCGGCCGCCTGACCCCGCTGGTCGCGCATCTGGCCGAGCGCGATGCACTGAGCGCGGACGACATCGCCGAGATCGAAGCCCTGTTGAAGGAGCTGAAGTCATGATCGCCTGGATCGTCGAAGCCCTGATCGCCTCCACCCTGTTGATGGCGATGGTGTTGATGGTGCGTCGGCCGGTGCGCCGCGTATTCGGGCCGCAGATCGCCTATGCGCTGTGGGCGCTGCCCGCGCTGCGGCTGATGCTGCCGCCATTGCCCGCCGAATGGCGCAGTCATGTCGCCATGCCGATCAGCCGCGCGAGCGAGGCGGTGAGCGGACTGGTGCTGCCGGTCAGCGAGGCGACGCCGGCCGCGACGGCGGCGATCAGCGCGCCCGAGGCGGCGGCCGTGCCGTGGACGCTGATCCTGTGGGGCGGCTGGGCGCTGGGTGCGGCGGCGTTCTTCCTGGTGCACCTGATGCGGCATCGCCGCTTCTGCCGCCGCCTGCTGGGCGATGCGCGGATGGTGGACGAGGTGGACGGCGTGCGCGTGATCGAAAGCGCGGGCGCCTCCGGGCCGCTGGCGTTCGGGGTCGGGCGCCGCTTCGTGGCGTTCCCGCGCGATTTTGCCGAGCGCTACGACGCCGATGAGCGCGAACTGGCGCTGGCGCACGAACTGGGCCATCATCAGCGCGGCGATCTGGCGGCGAACTGGGTCGCGCTGGGCGTGCTGGCGATGCACTGGTTCAACCCGCTGGCGTGGCGGGCTTTTCGCGCCTTTCGCTGCGACCAGGAACTGGCCAACGACGCACTCGTGCTGGCCGGGCGCAGCCGCGCGGATCGCCACATCTATGCCTGTGCCATTGTGAAGGCGGCGCATGGCGGTGCGATCTCGGCGGCATGCCACCTGCATACGATCAGCGACCTGAAGGGGCGGCTGAAGATGCTGTCGAACACGCGCCTGTCGCGCACGCGGTTGATGACGGGGGCCGCGGCGGTGGTGGGCGTCGTCACCACCGGGTTGTTTGTGACCGCATCGGGGACGCAGGCCGCGGCCGCCGTGACCCGCCGGATCGAGGCGGCGACGGGCGTCACGCTGACGATGATCGACCGTGCACCCGCGATCGCCGCGCCGGCAACGGTGCCGACCCCGCCGCCGGTTCCCGCGGTCAAGCAGGGCCGGACGCATGTCGTGATCGTCAAGGACGGCAAGCGCACCGAATATGAGGGCAAGGCGGCCGAAGACTATCTGGCAAAGCATCCGGCCCCGATCCCGCCCGTGCCGCCGGCCATTGCCGTCATGCCGGCAGTGCCAGCGGTGCCGGCCGTGCCGACCACACCATCCATGGCCCATCTGGCAAACCCGCCGATGCCGCCAATGCCCGCGATGCCGCCGATGCCGAACGTTCCCCAGGTGGTCGAGCGGAACTGCGGCCTAGGCATGGGCGGATCGCGCCGCGAGATGGTGATCCAGTCATCCAAGGGCGGCAAGCGCACGATGGTAGTCTGCACCAACCGCATCGAGGCGGCCGCCGCCGAGGGCGCGCGGGTTGCCGCCAAGAGCAAGGCGATCCGTGCCCAGGCCATGGCCAGTGCGCTGGCCAGCCTCGACACCGCGCGCGCCAGCATCCGTGCCCAGCGCGACATGAGCAGCGAGCAGCGGCGCGCGGCGCTCGCCGGGATCGACGAGGCGATGGTCGAGATGCGCAGCGAGATGGCGTCCAACGACGAGTGAGCGCGGCACCGGGGGCGGCGGGCTTGCGTCCGGCGCCTCCGCTTGCCACATCGCCGGGCATGGCAGAGCATCCGACCGGCCTCCCGATCCAGCTCGAGCCGCTGGTCACGCGCATATTGGCGCCCAATCCGTCCGCCTTCACGCACACGGGCACGCAGGTGCATCTCGTCGGCAGCGAGGATCTGGCGGTGATCGATCCCGGCCCGGACGATCCCGAACATCTGGCTGCGCTGGTGGCGGCGATCGGCGGGCGACGGGTGGTGGCGATCGTCATCACCCACCACCACCGCGACCATAGCCCGGCGAGCCGGCCGCTGGCGGCGATCACCGGCGCCCCGATCGTCGGGGCGGCCCCCTTCGGGCCGAGCGATGCCGGCGCACGATCGGATGCGGCGTTCGATGCGGACTATGTGCCCGACCGGGTGCTGGGTGAGGGCGAGCGGGTCGCCGGCACCGGATGGACGCTGGAGGCGGTGGCGACGCCGGGGCACACCTCCAACCATCTGGCATTCGCCCTGATCGAGACGGGCGCCTTGTTCTCGGGCGATCACGTCATGGGATGGTCGACCACCATCGTCTCGCCCCCCGATGGCGACATGACCGCCTATATGGCCAGCCTGGAAAAGCTGATGGAGCGGGGCGACCGCATCTATTATCCGGGGCACGGCGAGGCTGTGGAAAATCCGCGGCGGCTGGTCCGCGGCATGCTGGGCCATCGCCGGGCGCGCGAGGGGCAGATATTGCGGCTGTTGCGCGCCGGGGGGCATGAGGTGCCCGCGATGGTCGCGCGGATGTATGCAGGGCTGGACCGCAAGCTGTGGCCGGCGGCGGCACGTTCGGTGCTGGCGCATCTATACGATCTGCGAGGCCGCGGACTGGTAAGGGAGGAAGGCGAGACGTGGACGATCGCAGCGTGAGTGCGACCCCGACGCGGGGCGGGGGCATTGCCGCGTTTCTGGCCAAGGCGGCGGGCGTGGTCGTCATCCTGGTGCTGGCGGTGCTGATCGCGATGTGGGGCATCCAGCGTTACGTGACCGAGCGGCTGACCCCCGATCCAGTGACGATCGCGCGGGCCAGCCTGGAGGGAATGCGCGAGCAGAACCGGCTGTCCGCCTTTGCCGCGCGCTATGTCGCGGTGGTGACCTCGCAACAGGCGCAATACGGCTTTTCGACGGAAAAGACGCTGATCATGCCGGGCACCGTCCGCTACGAGGTCGATCTGGGCAAGTTGCAGCAGCGCGATGTGGCGTGGGACGCGAACACGCGCACCCTGTCGGTGACGCTGCCGCCGGTCGAGATCGACGGTCCGCAGGTGGAGCTGGGCGCGATCAAGGAATATGGATCGGGGGGCCTGCTCACCACCTTCACCGATGCCGAGAAGCGGCTGGACGCGGCGAACCGCAAGGCGGGGCTGGCCGAACTGGTGCGGCAGGCACGCGATGCGACGCCGATGCGGCTGGCGCGGGACTCGACGCGGCGGGCGGTGGAGCGCAGTTTCGCGATGCCGCTGCGCGCGGCGGGCGTCGATGCGCAGGTGAAGGTGCGCTTCGCCGACGAGCCGACGCCGTCGACCGAACGCTGGGACACCTCGCGTTCCGTGGAAGAGGTGCTAGGGAACGCATCATGACCATTCAGACGAATCTGACCGGCCTGGACCTCCGCGCCGAGATCGACCGCCTCCGTCGCGAGCGTAACGCCGTGATCCTGGCGCATTATTACCAGAAGCCCGAAATCCAGGACATTGCCGATTTCGTCGGCGACAGCCTCGATCTCAGCCGCAAGGCGCAGGCGACGGATGCGGACGTGATCGCCTTTTGCGGCGTGCGCTTTATGGCGGAGACGGCCAAGATCCTAAGCCCCGACAAGGTGGTGATCCTGCCCGACATGGATGCCGGGTGCAGCCTGGAGGATAGCTGCCCGCCCGAGCAGTTCGCCGAGTTTCGGGCCCGGCATCCCCACCATATCGCGCTGACCTACATCAACTGTTCCGCGGCGGTGAAGGCGCTGTCCGACGTGATCGTCACGTCGTCGTCCGCGGAGACGATCCTGGCGAAGATCGATCCGGCGCAGAAGATCATCTTCGGGCCGGACCGCAATTTGGGCGGCTATCTGGCGCGCAAGACGGGGCGCGATCTGCTGCTGTGGCCGGGGGTGTGCATCGTGCACGAGGCGTTCAGCGAGACCGAGTTGCTGAAGCTGAAGGCGCAGTACCCGACCGCGCCGATCGCCGCGCACCCCGAATGCCCGGCGGTGATCCTCGACCACGCCGATTATGTCGGGTCGACGCGCGGCATCCTGGAATATGCCGCCACCGTGACCGGCGACACGCTGATCGTCGCGACCGAGCCGCACATCATCCATCAGATGGAAAAGGCGATGCCCGGCAAGCGCTTCATCGGCGCGCCGGGGGCGGACGGCAACTGCAACTGCAACATCTGCCCGTACATGGCGCTGAACACGATGGAGAAGCTCTACATCGCGCTGCGCGATCTGGAGCCGCGGATCGAGATCGAGGAAGGGCTGCGGCTGAATGCCAAGAAGAGCCTGGACGCGATGCTGAGCCTGGCGAGCGGGACGGTGGGGCTGGGCGATCTGGGCCCGGCCAAGGTGACCGGCGACTGATGCGTCAGGGGCGGGCGAGACGCACGCGGGTGGGCGCGTTGCGGTTCACCGACAGCTGCCCGTCCCGTTCCCGGATCTCGGCGATCTGCAACACGGTGCGGCGGCCCCAGTCGGGGTTTCCCCGCGCCTCCGCCTCGCCGGACTGGTGGACGAAGTAGATCAGATAGGCGCGGTCGCCGGACACGATCACGTCCGGATGCTGCCCCTTGGCGCGGTCGGTGGGGGCGGTGCCGGGATCGCCGAGGATATGGCCGGGCTGCCGGGTCCAGTGCACGCCGTCGTTGGAGCGGAGGACGAGCAGGCCCTGCCATGCGTCCGAGATCAGCCACCAGCGGTTCTTCCAGCGGAACGCCTTGGGGCCCTCGCCAGGCGTGTCGACGACCGTGTCGCGGACCGTCCAGTTGGTCAGGTCCGCACTGTCGGCATAGCGGATCGCCTTATTGCGGCGCTCGTCGTTGAACCACAGGCGATAGCCGCCGGTGGGAAGCGGCAGGACGCTGGCGTCGATCACCCGGTCCGAGCCGAGGTCGAGCCGGTCGGCACAGGTCCAGCGCGCCAGATCGTCGCTGGTCAGATGCTGGATGAAGCGGGGGTGGTTCCAGTCGCGGAAGATGCCGGGGACGACCGTGACCCACATGTGCCAGCGTCCGTCGATCCGCTGCACTTCGGGGGCCCACAGCGTCTCGCCCGTGCAGGCGCGGGGGATCGCCGCGGTGCCGGCGTAGCGCCAATGCGCGCCGTCCCTCGACCGCGCGATGCCGATCGCGGTGCCATGGACCCAGCGCACGTCCTGCTCGTCCGCCAGCGGCAAGGTCGCGCGGCGGTTGGTATAGAACATCACCCATTCTTTGGCGCTGGGGTCATACGTCGTGGAGGCGTCGGCGGCGCCGTCGTGGACGGGATCGCGGTAGAGGGGCCTGGGGGCGACGGGGGCGCTGCCAAGAAGGGCGAGGGCGAGCGCGATCATTTCGCCGCGACCGGGTTGCGGCCCCAAAGCTGGTCATAGCGCCAGCCGGACAGATCCTCGACGATGCGGCCGGTATCGGGGGTCGCAGGGCGGGTGCCGCCGGCGCGCAGCCGTTCGATCTCGTCAAGCAGAACGGCATGGGTGGCGGGCGTCAGGCGGAACCGGGTGGAGACAAGCGCGCCGAAGACGAGCATCGCGATGGTGCCGAGGCCCAGGACGCCGACGATGGCGGCGATCGCGGTCGGGCTCTGCACGCTGGCCTTCGACACGAAGCCCGACGCCTGCATGACTTGGCCGACGAGGATGACGGCGGCGGCCTGGCTCATCTTGCGCACGAAGGTCATGACGCCGGCAAAGGCGCCCTCGCGCCGGCGGCCGGTGACGATCTCGTCGACATCGGCCATGTAGTTGTACGTCGCCCAGGGGATGTAGTTGAGCGCCCCGCGGCCGAGGCCGGCAAAGACGACGGGGAGCCAGAACAGCGCCGAGGTCGCGGTATAGCCTGCCATATACATGCCGAGGAAGATCAGCACGCCGATCGCAAAGCTGAGCGTGGCGAAGCGGTAGGCGGCGGCGGGCGACAGGCGCAGCGCGAAGTTAATCGCGATGACGACGGCGACGAGCTGGACGATATAGGTGACACCGACCAGTTGCCCGACGATCGCGGTCGAGCCCGCAAGCGCGAAGATCACGAAATAGGTGAAGGCCGCGTTGTAGATATCCTGGCTGATATAGCCGCCCAGATACATGCCGAGATGCAGCCGGAAGGCGCGGATGCGCAGCGTGGAGAACAGGTTGCGGTAGAGCGCGGCAAAGGCCGCACCGAGCGTCGGCCGGTCGCGCTCCTCGGCAGCGGCGAGTTCGGGCGGGCGCTGCCGTTCCCAGCTGAAGGTGTAGAGAAGGCCGGCGGCGATCATGAACAGCACCGAGAAGATGATGCCCATGTAGAGATAGGTGTCGGGCGAATCCGGCCCCAGCCAGCCGATCAGCCAGGCCGGCAGAAACGCGGCGGCGATGGCGGAGCATTGCCCGCACAGGATACGCGCGCCGGCGAACTTCGCCTTGGTCCGGTAATCGGTCGCCATCTCGCTGGCGAGCGTCTCGTAGGGGATGATCTCCATCGCATAGACCATCTCGAACAGGACATAGGTGACGAGATAATACCAGAAGCTTTGCCCCGCGACCCACATGATCGCGAAGGAAGGCAGGAGCGGGATGGCGGCCAGGATGAAGAAGCGGCGCCGGCCGAAGCGCCGGCCGAGCCAGGTGCGACCGATATTGTCCGAGACATGGCCGATCAGCGGGCTCGTGAACGCATCCAGCACGCGCGCGACGCCGAAGATGATCGTCGCCTGCGCCGCGGACAGGCCGCAAAAGCTGGTATAGAAGATCAGGATCCAGGTGGAGATGACCGCCATCGAGCCGGCGCCCATGACGTCGTTCGCGCCGTAGGTAAGCAGCGTGTACCAGCGTACCGGGCGGGTGGGGGCGGTGGGCAGGATCGGCCGGGCGGCGATGGGATCGGTGGCCATCTCGATTACTCGCTTTTGCCGTCGCCCTCACCCTTGCGGCGCCTTGGCGCCTCCCTGCCCGGTGATGCGGAAGGGAGCCGAGCGGCGCGGCCGGTCGGGCAGGATGAGGGCGGGGTCGTCAGATATAGGTGCGCAGGAACTCGGCCAGGGCGACCATCGCGAGGCTCTGGCCATAGGGCATCGAGGTGAGGGCGATGTCCTTGTAGAATTGCTGCGTGTCGCCCATCGCGGTGCCGAAGCTGACCTGTTTCAGCTCGCCGGCGTCATCGATGTTGGCCAACACGCCGCGGATCGCCCGGATGCCCACCGCCTCGTAATGGCGCGGCAGATAGCCCTTTCGCACGGATTTCAGGATACCATAGGCGAAGCCGGCGGTGGCCGATGCCTCCAGATAGCTGGTCGGGTCCATCACCAGCGTGTGCCACAGACCGCTGTCGTCCTGCGTCTCGGCCAGCGTCTTCACCTGCGCGGCCAGCGTGTCGATCAGGAACAGGCGCAGCGCATCGCCTTGCGGCAGATCGAGGATCTCGATGATTTCCGGAATGGCGATCGTCACCCAGCAATTGCCGCGCGCCCATAAGGCCTCGGCAAAGTTATGCCGGCCGCCGAAATCCCAGCCGTGGAACCACAGCCCGGTCTTCTTGTCGAACAGGTATTTGATGTGGACGAGGAACTGTCGCTTGGCTTCCTCGATATAGTGCGGCCGGTTGAGCAGCAGCCCGATCTTGGCGAGCGGGAGCACCGACATCATCAGCGTGTCGTCCCACAATTCGCCGGGATTTTCGTCGTTGTAGACGATGTGCTGAAACCCGCCATCCTCGGTCTTGGGCAGGCCGTCGGCGGCCATCAGCCATTCCGCCCAGGTATCGAGATAGGGGATGTAGCGCGGATCGGGTTCGTGTTCGTAGAGATAGGCGAGCGTGATGAACGGGGCCACCGTGTTGATGTTCTTGGTGGGCGTGCCCTCGGCGAAGCGATCCTCGAACCACTGCTTGATGATGGCGAGCGCGGCCTTGTCGCCGGTCTGCTCGTAATAGCGCCACATGCCGAACAGGCCGACGCCGTGGGTCCATTCCCAGCCGGCCCAGCCCTTGGTGTCGATGATGCGGCCATCCTCCAGATGGAGCAGGAAGGCACCGGTCTCGTCCTTGATGTTGACGAGATTGTTCATCAGCTTGCCGATCGCCTCGGTGATCGTCTGCCGGGGAATGTCGTGGGTAAGGGCGGCCAATCTATTTCTCCTGCAGGATGTCGGCGGGGCGCATGGGGGCGGCGACGGAGCGCACGGCGATGCCGCCGCGCACGTTGCGCATGGTGACGAGCTTCACCGGCTCCAGCGCGTTGCCGGGGGCGCCGTCGCTGGTGACGGCAAGCGCGATGGTGTTCGCGCCCTGGTGGTTGAGGATGCCTTCCGGGATCGGAAACACGCGCTGCGGCCCGACATGCGCGATGAACTGGCCCATGTTCCAGCCGTTGACGAAGATCAGGGCACGGTAGCGCGCGACGGAACGGGGGCTGGCGGTGTCGCCGAACGCGATGCCGATGGTGGCGTCCTGCCCTTTGGGTACGGCGAGGTCGAACCGGGCACGATGCCAGGTGGTACCGGGGGCCTGCGCCGCATCCGCGCGCCAGCCCGCATCGTCGAAGCCCGGCAGATGCCAGCCGCGTCGCTCGCCATATTGGCCGCCATTGTTGGCGGGGCCGCGCGCGGGGTCGGGCAGGTCCTCGCCACCGGCCTTGCCCTGGATCTTCCACGCGATCGGCACGCCGAAGCTGCGCCCGCCGGGTGCCTGAAGCGAGGCGGAGATCAGGCCGCGCGCTTCCTTGTGGAAGTCGTCGCTGTCCAGATCCCAGTTGTGGCCGTTGTTGCGGACCATGATGCTGATGACATGCTCGCGTGCCTCCTGCGCGGCGGCGGGCAGGTCGAACTGCGCGACCCCGGTGGTGATCGGGCGGGGAAGGCCGGCGGGCAATTCGTGCTGGCCGACGAACCGGCCGTCCATCCAGACCTGTATCATGCCCGATCCGCCCGCGCCGTAGAACAGCGCGAGTTGACGCGCATCGGGCGTGCCGGTGAAGTGGCCGCGATACCAGACATCGCCGTCGTGAAAGCCGTAGGCGTCCATCAACAGGTTCGGCTGGCCATCGGGTCGCGCGGTGATGCTGGCATAGGGCTTGTCGCCGGCGACCTGCCATGCCCCGTCGTCGAAGCCGGGTT
>NZ_JALNUQ010000044.1:0-35610 GCF_026540875.1 Sphingomonas sp. GM_Shp_2 | reverse complement strand
AATCGTCCGAAGCTACCCGCACGACACCGGCGCCTTTACCGAAGGGCTGCTGTTCGACGGCGGTCGCCTTTATGAAAGCACCGGCCGCGAGGGGCAGAGCGTCATCCGCCAGGTCGATCTCGCCACCGGCCGCACCCTGCGCGAGGCGAAGGTGCCCGCCGGCCTGTTCGGCGAAGGCATCGTCGCGTGGAAACGCCAGTTGTTCAGCGTCACCTGGCATGGCGGCCGTGGTTTTCGCTGGTCGCTGCCCGACCTGAAGGCCGCGGGCGAGTGGCGCTATACCGGCGAAGGCTGGGCGATGACCGATGACGGCCGCCACATCATCCTGTCGGACGGAACGCCGGCGTTGCGCTTCCTCGATCCCGCCACCATGCGCGTCGCCCGCACGCTCAATGTCACCGCCAATGGCCGCCCGCTCAAGAACCTGAACGAGCTGGAATATATCGACGGGGAAATCTGGGCCAATGTCTGGATGACCCGCTTCATCGTCCGCATCGACCCCACCACCGGCAAGGTAAAGGGCGCGCTCGACTTGGCCGAACTGGTCGCAAAGGCGGGCACGACCGATCCGGACGCGGTGGCGAACGGCATCGCCTATGACCGTCAGGCCAGGCGCATCTACGTCACCGGCAAGAACTGGCCCCAATTGTTCGAGATAAAGCTGCCCGCGAAATAGGGCGGGATGGTGGGCGCTGACGGGTTCGAACCGCCGACCTACTCGGTGTAAACGAGCCGCTCTACCAGCTGAGCTAAGCGCCCCCGTCGGGGATGGTGCGTCATACCGTCATTTATGCCGGTGGCAAGACGTGATCGGTCACGCCGCGCCGCGCCGGATCCGCAACCCCGTCGCCACCAGCACCACCACCGCCAACCCGGTCAGCGCCAGCAGCATCCGGCGCCACCATCCGGTGCCGCGCACGCCGTGCAGCGACGCCGCGACGCCTTCCCCGGTGCCGCCCCCGTCCGAGCGCGCCACCGCCGCCAGCGCGCCGCCGGTATCGTCGGCCACCTTCACCTGCCGTGCGGTCCCCGCCGCGATCGTCACCAGCCAGTCGGGCGAGCGACGGGTCGGCCATGCCACCCGCGCCACCGTGCCGCCGGTCAGCGCCAGTGCATGGGCCTCGACGATGCGCAACGGCTGTGCCGGGTGTGCCAGCGGCGCCGCGCCGCCATCCGCCGCGGCGCCGCGCCACAGCAGCGGCATGCCGCTCGCCGCCATCGCCAGGACCGGCAGCGCCGCCGCCAGTCCCAGCCAGCGATGCCAGGCCCAACCGTCACTGCCGCGAAAGACCGCCACGCCCCACAGCGCCAGCCCCGACAGGGCCAGCCCGATCAATGCCAGCCCGGCCGCCGCGACCAGCCCGCGCCCGACCCACGGCACCGCCAGCGCGGCATGCACCCGCCGCACCCACGCCTCGGCACCGTGCGTCGCGTCGGCCAGCGACACGCCCGCCCCGCGCGCGGTACAGGCAAAGAGGCGATCCGCCCCGTCCGCGCCGCGCGTCGTGAAGCGCAGCACGCCCGCACCGCGCTCCATCGCGACGATCCGCCGATCCGGCGGGGCGCCGGCATGCAGCGCCGTCACACAGGCATCCGGGTCGATCGCCGCCGTCGCGGCGAAGCGCGTCGGATAGGCCACCCGCTCCACGGCCGGCCACACCGCCAGCAGCGTACCGCTCAGCGCCACCGGCACGATCAGCACCGCCAGCAGCCAGCCGATCCACCCCGCGCCCCCGCCCCGGTGCAACCGCCGCGCGACGCCGGGTCGCGGCAGCGCAGGCGCGGCGCGTGCCGGCGCACGCGGCCTGCCGGTTCGGTCTCCCCCAATCCGCCCCCCCGTGCGGCCCTTTCCGGCCGTGCGCCCCGGTGCCGTCAATCGTCCCACTCCCGCTGCATCGCCTCGGGTGGGGGGAACACCGCCCCCTCCGACCGGCCATGCCCCGTCTCCTTATCATAGGCGTGGCCCTCGGCGCGGATCTGCTCCAGCACCGCAGCCCCCGCCGCATCCGCCTTCGCACAGGGTGCCGCCGCGATCGCCGCCGCCAACCGGGGCAGCGCGCGCCTGATCCGTTCCAGATGCTCCCTCTCATGCGCCTCCAGATTGGCGGCATAGCGCTGCCACGCCTGCGCCAGTGCAGGCGGGGGATCGGGCTCGTCCAGATAGGGCAGGCGCATCGTCGCCGAATAGCGGATGGCGATCGCCTTCGGCTGGCATGGCGCGCCGCGATGCTTGCGGGCCGGTGCCGTCCATGTGCCACGGATACGACCATCCGTATACGCCTCCACCCATGCGCCGTCATTTCCGTCGCGTACCCGTGCCGCATCCAGCGCGGCGCGCACCGCCGCCACGTCGCGCCCGCGCACGGGATAGCGGTCCATCCGCACTCCGTCGAAGATGATCCGCGCGCCAGGTGACCCGGTCGCCGGCCCCAGCAGCAGCGCGCTCAGCCACAGCGCATGCATGTCAGGCCACGGCGCCCGTCAGCAACAGCCAGCTGCGCAGCGCACTCGCCAGGTTCGGTGGGTCCGCCTCGGTGATCCGCCGCGCATCGATCGCCGCGACCAGCGCCGACAGCGGCAATCCGCGGGCCACCGCCGCCGCGTCCAGCCTGTCCCAGAAGATCGGCTCCAGGCTGATCGACGTCTGGTGCCCGGCGATGGTGATCGACCGTTTCACCGGCCCGCGAAAGCCGCCGGGCGGCGCGTCGATCATCGCGTCACGGCGTGTCGAACAGCGCGGCGAGCTGCTCGATGATCGTGCCGCCAAGCTGCTCGGCATCCATGATCGTCACCGCGCGCGCATAATAGCGCGTCACGTCGTGCCCGATGCCGATCGCGATCAGTTCGACCGGGCTCTTGGTCTCGATCCAGCCGATCACCTGGCGCAGATGCCGCTCCAGATAGCTGCCGGAATTTACCGACAGCGTCGAATCGTCGACCGGCGCCCCGTCGGAGATCACCATCAGGATGCGCCGCTCCTCGGGCCGCGCGATCAGCCGGCTATGCGCCCAGACCAGCGCCTCGCCGTCGATATTCTCCTTCAACAATCCTTCGCGCATCATCAGGCCGAGGTTGGTGCGCGCGCGCCGCCACGGGTCGTCCGCCTTTTTGTAGACGATGTGGCGCACGTCGTTCAGCCGGCCCGGCTGCGGCGGGCGGCCCGCGGCCAGCCACGCCTCGCGGCTCTGCCCGCCCTTCCAGGCGCGGGTGGTGAAGCCCAGTATCTCGGTCTTCACCCCGCACCGCTCCAGCGTGCGCGCCAATATGTCCGCGCTGATCGCGGCGATGCCGATCGGCCGCCCGCGCATCGATCCCGAATTGTCGATCAGCAGCGTCACCACCGTGTCGCGGAAATCGGTGTCGCGCTCGATCTTGTAGGACAGCGACTGGGTGGGATTGACCACGACGCGCGCCAGCCGTGCCGCGTCCAGCATCCCCTCGTCCTGGTCGAAATCCCAGGACCGGGACTGCTGCGCCATCAACCGGCGCTGCAACCGGTTGGCCAGCTTCGACACCGCCGATTGCAGATGCGCCAGTTGCTGATCGAGATAGCCGCGCAGCCGCGCCAGCTCGTCCGCGTCGCACAGGTCGGTGGCGGCGACCACCTCGTCGAACTGGGTCGTCCACGGCTTGTAGTCGAATTGCGGGGTCAGGTCGGGCTGCGGTCGGTTCGGGCGCACCGGCTGCATGCCTTCCTCGCCGTCATCCTGGCCTTCGCCCTCCATGTCGTCGGGCGAGTCCTGCTGCTGCTGCTCGCCCTCGCCATCGTCGCCGTCCGACTCGCGCTGCTCGCCGCGCGCCTCGACCTGGCCCTCGCCCTGGCCGTCCTGCTCGTCCTCGCTGTCGTCGCCTTCCTCGTTGTCCGGCTCGTTCTCGCCGTCCTCGTCGTCGCCGCCGTCATCCGCATCCTCGGGCTCGACCGGCGCCTCGGTCAGCTCCAGATCGGCCAGCATCCGCGCGGCCAGCGTCTGGAACGCGCGCTGGTCGTCGATCGCCAGCGCCAGCGCGTCCAGATCGGTGCGCGCATCCACCCATTCACGCACCAGCGCCAGCGCGGGCGCCGCCGCCGCCGGGCTCTCCAGCCCCGTCAGCCGCTCGCGCACCATCAGCGCCAGCGCGGTGGACAGCGGCACCTCCGCCTCGCTGCGCGCGCGGGTGATCGGGTCGGAGCGCAGGCGCATCTCCAGCGCGGTGGCCAGGTTCTCGGTGATCCCGGCATAGCCGCGGCTGCCCAGCGCCTCGACCCGTGCCCCCTCCACCGCATCATACACCGCCCGCGCCACCGCCTCCCCCGGCGCCCCACGCAAATGCAACGCGGTATCATGATACCTGAGCTTCAACGCGAACTGGTCCGCAAACCCCCGCGCCTCCGCCACCTGCTCGGGCGGCAGGGCCCGCGCCGGCATCGGCACCTTCAGATGCTTGCCCGACTGCGCCGGCGCATCCGCGGTAAAGGCCAGCTCCACCTCCGGCTGCTCCGCGATCGCACGCGCGGTCCCGGCCAGCACGGCCTTGAACCGGTCGAGGGGGGTTTCGTTGGCCATGACCGCGTCGCTTACCTCAAGCCCGCCCGACCACGCTTTCGGGCAGGTCCTTGCCAAACACGCGCTGGTAATATTCCGCCACCAGCGACCGCTCCGCCTCGTCGCACTTGTTCAGGAACGACAGGCGGAAGGCGAAGCCGACATCGCCGAAGATCAGCGCGTTCTGCGCCCATGTGATCACCGTACGCGGGCTCATCACCGTGGAGATATCGCCGTTGACGAAGCCCTTGCGCGTCATGTCCGCGACGCGGACCATGTTCTCCACCGTCTTCTTGCCTTCCGGCTTGTCATACTCGCCCGACTTGGCGAGCACGATCTGCGCCTCGGTGGCGGCGGGCAGGTAGTTCAGCGTGACCACGATGTTCCAGCGGTCCATCTGGCCCTGGTTGATCTGCTGCGTGCCGTGATACAGGCCGCTGGTGTCGCCCAGCCCCACCGTGTTGGCGGTCGCGAACAGGCGGAACCAGCGGCTCGGCCGGATCACGCGGTTCTGGTCGAGCAGCGTCAGCTTGCCCTCGGTCTCCAGCACGCGCTGGATCACGAACATCACGTCGGGCCGCCCGGCGTCATATTCGTCGAACACGAGCGCGGTCGGCGTCTGCAGCGCCCAGGGGAGCAGGCCCTCGCGGAACTCGGTCACCTGCTGCCCGTCCTTCAGCACGATCGCGTCGCGACCGATCAGGTCGATGCGGCTGATATGGGCGTCCAGGTTGATGCGGATGCACGGCCAGTTCAGCCGCGCCGCCACCTGTTCGATATGGCTCGACTTGCCGGTGCCGTGATAGCCCTGCACCATCACCCGGCGATTGTGGGCAAAGCCCGCCAGCACCGCCATCGTCGTGTCGGGATCGAACACATAGGCGGGGTCGAGGTCGGGCACCCGCTCGTCCGCCTCGGAAAAGGCCGGCACTTCCATGTCGCTGTCCACGCCGAACACGTCGCGCACGCGAACCATCTTGTCCGGCGCGTCCATGATCGTCGTCTCGCGACTGTCAGGCTGGGTGTTGGGAATGTCCGTCATCAAAACCTCACGAAGTGCACCAAACGCTCTAGGACAGGCGCGTGTCCCGACTCAACCGTCAGCATCGGCGGCGGCACGAAGAAGCTGAACAAACGCGCCGCCGCGCCGCTGTTTCCGCCCGCCTTATACCCTTGTGGGCATCCCCATGCCCCACGTTGCTTTTTCGCGACGCCGGGCGCAGCATCGTGCCGCCTTTGAGTCGAAGCCGAAGGAGCGCGACGATGACGAGCGTCAACGGACAGTATCTGCAAGGATTCGTGGTCCCCGTCGGCACCGCGAACAAGGAAGCGTATCGCGACATGGCGGCCAGCGCATGGCCGATGTTCCGGGACTATGGCGCGCTGTCGATCATGGAGGCATGGGGCGAGGACGTGGCCGATGGCCAAGTCACCGATTTCCGCCGCGCCGTGCTGGCCGAGGAGGACGAGACGGTGGTGTTCTCCTGGATCGTCTGGCCCGACCGCGCCACCTGCGATGCGGCGAGCGAGCGGATGCGGACGGACGATCGCATGAAGCCGGATGGCCCCATGCCCTTTGACGGCAGGCGCATGATCTATGCCGGCTTCGCGCCGATCTTCCAGGCGGATCGCTGACACCATGGGCGCCTTTATCTGGTATGAGCTGATCGCCGACGACGTCGATGCCGCGGCGACCTTTTACGGCGACGTCATGGGCTGGCGCGTCGCGGATGGCGGCGTGCCCGGCATGGACTATCGCATCTTCCACGCTCCCGACGGCGATGCGGTGGGTGGTCTGCTCGCCCGCCCGCCGGTCATGGCGGACGGCGGGCGATGGTTCGGCTATGTCCGGGTGGACGATGCCGATGCCGCGGTCGCCCGCGTGGTCGACGGCGGCGGCGCCTGCCTGATGCCGGCCACCACGATCCCGCAGGCCGGGCGCATCGCGCTGCTCACCGATCCGCACGGCACGCCCTTCTACGTCATGGATCCGGTGGCCGACGACTCCACCGCCTTCCAGAACAGCACCGATGCCCGGCCCGGCCACATGGTCTGGAACGAGCTGACCGCCCCCGACGACGACGCCGCCATCACCTTTTATGCGCAGCAATTCGGCTGGCGGCAGGAGGGGGCGATGCCGATGGGCGAACTGGGCGACTATCGCTTCATCCATGACGGCCCGACCTGCATCGGTGCGGTCATGGGCCCCGTCCCCGGCACCGTGCCCGGATGGCAATTCTATACGCTGGTCCCCGATATCGATGCCGCCCTGACGCGTATCGTCGCGGCGGGCGGGCAACCGCTTCAGGGGCCGGACGAGATTCCCGGCGGCAGCTTCTCGCTGGTCGCGCAGGACCCCTGGGGCGTGCGCTTCGGCCTGGTCGGCGATCGACGGCCATGACCGACGAAAGCTTCGACCTCTCGGTCACCCGCCTGATCGATGCGCCCCTGGAGGCGGTGTGGCGCGCCTGGGTCGATCATACCGCCGAATGGTACTGCCCCGAACCCTGGCGCGCCGAGATCGTCGAGCGCGACCTGCGCCCCGGCGGCCATTCCTCGATGATCTTCCACGGTCCCGACGGGGAAGCGATGCCGGTCGAGGGCGTCTTTCTGGAGGTGCTGCCGCAACGGCGCATCGTCGCCACCGATGCGTTCGCCGCCGGCTGGGCCCCGCGCCAGCCCTTTCTGGTGCGCATCGACGCCTTCGCGCCGGAGGGCGGCGGCACGCGCTACACCGCCACCGCCCGTCACTGGACCGCGATTGCCCGCGACCAGCATATCGCGATGGGCTTCGACATTGGCTGGAACACCGCCACCGACCAGTTGGCCGCCGTCGCCCGGCGCCTCACCGTCCGGCACTGATCCTCACGCGAAGGCGGGCGCCTGTCGCAGCTGCTGATACGCGGCGATCACCTTCTGCAACTCGCGCTCCTGGCTGCGGTCGCCGCCGTTGCGATCAGGGTGATAGCGGCGCACCAGCTCGCTGTACCGCTTGCGCAGCGCATGCCGGTCCGCATCCGCCGCCAGCCCCAGCGTCTTCAGGCTTTCGCGATCCTGGCCCGACAAGGGCTTGCCGTCCTGCCGCTCGGCGGCGGGCGTGCGGCGATAGCGCGCGGCGATCGCGTCCAGCGGATCGGAAAAATCCGACCAGCGCGGCCCCGGATCACCCCCTGCGCTGGCAAAGGCGCGCGTTTCGCGCTCCCACCCGGCATAGGGTCGCTGTGCCTGATGGATCTCGTCCGCGGTCATCCCGTTGAAGTAATTGTAGCGCTGGTTGAACGCGCGCACATGCTCCAGGCAGAACCAGCGGAACTGCCCCGGCCCATCGCGCCCGCCCGGCCCTTCCAGCGGCGGCGCGCGAAACTCGCCCGCTTCCGCGCATCCCGGCTCGTCGCAAACACGGCCGCTGTTCTCGACCCGGCCATGGAACCGCGCTCCCGGCCGTGCCGCACTCTCCTTCGCCGTCCGTCTCACCGGCTCCCCGCTGCAACAAAAGCGGCTATATAGGAACGATGACCGACCCCGCCACCGCCTCCGCCCTGCCCGTTGCAGACCAGATCGCCGCCCGCCTGACCGCGGCGCTTGCCCCCACCCGTCTGGAGGTGGCCAATGAAAGCGCGATGCACCACGGCCATCTCGGCGACGACGGCACCGGTGAAAGCCACTTCCGCGTCACCATCGAAGCACCTGCTTTTTCAGGCGTTTCCCGTGTCGGGCGGCAGCGTCTGGTGAACCAAGCGCTGGCCGATCTGTTGAGAGACAGGATCCACGCGCTCGCGATCAGCGCCCGCGCACCCGGAGAATGATGCATGCCTTATAAGCTCTGGTACTGGCCCTCCATTCAGGGCCGCGGCGAATTCGTGCGCCTGGCGCTCGAAGCTGCGGAGATTCCCTATGTGGATGCGGCCCGGACCGAGGGCATCGACGCGATGATGCAGGTCATGGCGGCAAAGGACGGCCGCGCCCCCTTCGCCCCGCCCTTTCTGCAAAGCGAAACCACGGTGATCGGCCAGGTCGCGGCCATTCTGATGTTTCTGGGCGAACGCCACCATCTCGCCCCCAGCGGCATGGCCGATCGCATGTGGCTCAACCAGTTGCAGCTCACCATCGCCGACATGGTCGCCGAGGTGCACGACGTGCACCACCCGGTCGGCATGATGGACTATTACGAGGACCAGAAGGCGGAGGCGGCGCGCACCGCGACCCAGTTCCGCGAGCAGCGCATGCCCAAATTCCTGTCCTATTTCGAGGACGCGACGAAGGCCACCCGCGGTGAATGGCTGGTCGGCGACCGCTGGACCTATGCGGACACCTCGCTGTTCCAGCTGGTCGAGGGTCTGCGCTACATGTTCCCCAGGCGGATGGCGACGCTTGAGCCCGATCTGCCCGGCCTCGTCGCCTTGCGCGACCGGGTGGCGAACCTGCCCGGCATCCGCCGCTATCTCGCCAGCGACCGCCGCCTGCCCTTCTCGACCGAGGGCATTTTCCGCCACTATCCCGAACTCGACGTGGCATGAGTGCCGCCTCGCTTGCCACGCGTCCCGCCGCGCGCATCCTGCTGGTCGATGGCTGCGACCGCGTGCTGCTGTTCCGCTTCACCCCGCCCGATCGCCCGCCCTTCTGGGTGACGCCGGGCGGCGCGGTCGATCCGGGGGAAAGCTATGAACAGGCGGCGGCGCGCGAGTTGGCCGAGGAGGTGGGGCTGGCCGCTGATTGCGGCCCCCAGGTCGCCCGGCGAGAGGTGGAGTTCCTGACCCTGCAGGGTGTGCAGGTGCTTGCCGACGAACGATATTTCCGCATCGACATCGATACCTGCGTGGTCGATCCGGCCGGCCACACCGATCTGGAACGCCAGGTGATGCGCGAATGGCGGTGGTTCGAACGCGCCGAGATTGATCGCTGGGCAGAGCCGATCTACCCCGCCGATCTGGTCGCCATGCTGGATGCGACCAACAGTTCGGGACCGCGCGATGCTTGATGACGTCATCCTTCAGACCATTCTACCCGTCACGCACGATCTCGGCGGGTTCAAGGTGCATCGCACCCTGCCGGCGAAGGAACGCACCATGGTCGGGCCGTTCCTGTTCTTCGACCAGATGGGGCCGGCGCAGCTCGCCGTCGGCGGCGGCATCGACGTGCGCCCGCATCCGCACATCAACCTGTCCACCGTCACCTATCTGTTCGACGGCGCGCTCGACCACCGCGATTCGCTCGGCACGCTGGCGACGATCGAGCCCGGCGCGGTCAACCTGATGACCGCGGGGCACGGCATCGTCCATTCCGAACGCTCCCCCTTTGCCGACCGCGCCGGCGGCGCGCTGCTGTCGGGCATCCAGACCTGGCTCGCCATGCCGGAGGACCGGGAGGAGATGGACCCCGCCTTCGAACACGTCACCGCCGCCGCCCTGCCGACGATCGAGGCGCACGGCGCCCGCGCCCGGATCATCATGGGGGAATTGTGGGGCCAGCGTGCGCCCACCACCACCTATGCCGGCACCATCTATGCCGACATATCGCTCGATCCCGGCGCCTCCGTGCCGATCGACGCCGCGGCGGACGAACGCGCGCTCTATCTGGCGGAGGGCAGCGCCGAGCTGGAGGGCATGGCGCTGGAGCCGCAACGCCTCTACGTGCTGCGCCCCGGCCTCGCCGCCACTCTCACCTCGCGCAGCGGCGGTCGTGCGATGCTGTGCGGCGGCGACGCCTTTGCCACGCCGCGCCATGTCTGGTGGAATTTCGTGTCCTCGCGCCGCGACCGCATCGCGGAGGCGCGCCGCGCCTGGACCGCGGGCGAATTTCCCCTGATTCCCGACGACGATGCCGAACGGATCGAAATCCCCGGCACGCCCAAGACGGTCAGCTATCCATGAACGATCCGGTGCCACCCTTCCCGCTGACCAGGGTGGCACTGGCCACCGGTGTCGAGCTGGATACGGTCATGCTGGGCGATCCCGCCGCCCCGCCGATCATCCTGCTCCACGGCTTTCCCGAATCGCACCGCACCTGGCGGCACCTGCTCCCCGATCTCGCGCGCGACCATCATGTCATCGCGCCCGACCAGCGCGGCTATGCCGGCTCGTCGAAGCCCGACGGGGTGGAGGCCTATGCCGCCGACCGTATCGTCGCCGACCTGCTCGTGCTCGCCGATGCGCTCGGCATCGATCGCTTCACGCTCGTCGGACATGACTGGGGCGGCGCCGTCGCCTGGATGGCGGCACTGCGCGCGCCCGATCGGGTCGAACGGCTCGTCATCCTCAACGCGCCGCACCCTTATGTCTTCCAGCGCGCGCTCCTCGACGATCCCGAACAGCGCGCCGCCAGCCAGTATATCACTCGTTTCCGCGAAACCGCGCTGGATGGGGGATGGACCGGCACCGCGCTCGAACGCTTCTTCGCCACCGGCCTGGCCCGGCACGCCGCCGCCCACCTGCTCGGCCCCGAAAAAGCGATCTATCTCGAACAATGGAGCCGCCCCGGCGCGATGACCGCGATGCTCAACTGGTATCGCGCCAGCCGCTTCCTCGTCCCCGCGCCCGGCGAAGACCCGCCCCGCCCCGCCTGGATCGACGCGCCCTTCCCCCCGATCCGCCAACCGACGCTCGTCATCTGGGGCATGAAGGACAAGGCCCTGCTCCCCGGCCAGATCGACGGCCTGCCCGACGTCGTACCCGACCTTACCATCGTAAAACTGGACGCCGGCCACTTCGTCCCCTGGGAAGCGCCCGACGCGGTCCTGAACGCCCTGCGCAACTGGCTCCCGGCCCCCTCTTCCCCGCAGGAAACATCAGAAAAATAGCACCCCGCGCCGTCCGAGCGTTCTGCACGCAGAAAACCATACCCGCCGCAAAGCGGCAGCATCACACCAACCCAAGCCCATACATCTGCGATCGGCCACGCCCCGCCCCCACACAAACTCTCCGCGTCTCCGCGTCTCCGCGCGAACCAATCGTCTTTTTCTCTTCGCGTCTTCGCGTCTTCGCGTGAATCACAGCCAAACCTGGCCGCATCCAAGTCGATAGTTGGTTCACGCGAAGCCGCGAAGCCGCGAAGAAGAATTGGTTCACGCGGAGACGCGGAGACGCGGAGGATGTTGTGGGGCAGGAAGGGTTACGTCCCTTCCATCGCTTTCGATGCCGCTGCGCGGCGAGAGGCGCATCCCGGCAGACGCAGCGCCCATTATCCTACCGCCGCATCGCCCCCAGCAACGCCTCCAGATACGCGCTCACCTCCCCCACCAGCGACCCGCCAAATCGCGGGTTGAGTTCCAGGATGCGCACCCGCCCCTCCTCCAGCTTGTAGTTGAAGCAGCACGTCCCCTCGAACCCCAGCGCTTCCAATATCGCCACGCACACCGGATAGGCCGCGCCCGGATCGGCCGGCACCGTGCTCAGCGCCCGCTGCTCCGCACCGCGCACCCCCAGCGTCACCCCCATGTCATAGGCGTAACACAGCGAATACCGGATGCGCCCATCCACGCGCAGCAGGTGCAGCACATATTCCACCGCGCCTGCCACCGCATGCTGGCAGAAGCTGTCGGCGATCGGCACATCCTCGCCGGGCGCGCGCACCATCCGGCACCCGACCCCGAAGTCACCCCGCCGGCCTTTGCGGATATAGGGATAGGTGGTGGGCGGATCGGGCAGCAAAGGCGGGATCGCATCGCCGAAGCCGAGCGCGATCACCCGCTGGTTGAACGCCAGCTTGTCGTCGCACACCGCCACCAGTTCGGCACTGGGCAGCACCGCCCGCGCCCCCGCCGCCCGCGCGGCTGCGATCTGGTCGACGCGCAGGGGCACCACGCAATCGAACGCGGCGAAATCGACCGAATCGAAGGCCGCGAACGTCACGTCGAATCGCGCATGATCGACGAATCGCTCGATCGCCGGTGCTTGCGTCGAATGGTCGCCGAACAGGATGCGGGATCGCATCATCATCTCTGGTAAGGGAATGGTGCCCAAGGGCGGGATCGAACCACCGACACTGCGATTTTCAGTCGCATGCTCTACCAACTGAGCTACTTGGGCCCGGACCGCGTTGCGATCGGAGACGCGCGTTTAGGGGCGGTTTTCGCCCATGTCCAGCCCTTCTTCGTCTGCCGGCGGTCCCGGCACGCGATATCCGTCGCCCAGCCATTGCAACAGGTCGCGGTCGCGGCATCCGCGCGAGCAGAAGGGCTTGTAATCGGGCACGGCCGGCTGGCCGCAGATCGGGCATTTCATCCGCCACGCTCCAATTGATGCTGCACGCCCGTGCGGCGCGCCAGTTCGGCGCACCAGTCCGGGCGCGCGATGATTCGGTCATACACCGCCGGCGCCAGCCGGTGGATGCGCGAGGCAGTGACCGGCGCCCGCTCGATCTGGCGCAGCGCGGCGCGCGCCGCCGCCGCCACCGGGTCCGCCGCCAATCGCTCCGGAATCGATGCGCGCGGTCGCGGCCGCACGATCTGGAGGAAACCGAAGCCGTTGACCGCGGTCCGCTCGAACGGGGGCGCCAGCTCGGCGTCGATCGCCTCGGCCACCGCCAGTCGCGCCGCCTTGCCCTCGATCGTCGGGAAATCGATGCCGATCGACCCGCCGATGCCATGCCGCCGGATCGCGCGCGCCACGCTCCGCGCCGCGGCGAGCGCCAGCGCATCGTGCGGCGGCGCGCCATCCACGTCGAACAGCGTCATCGCCGGCGTCGCGGTCATGCGCAGCGCCCCCGGCCCGAAGCCGATCTCGCCCGTCACCGCCTCGTCCAGCAGTTCGGACCAGCCCGCCGCCTCCAGCGCATCCGCCTCATGCGACCGCATTTGCCGCACCGGAACACCACTCGCCATAATCCGCTGCAACAGGTCCGGCCCCGCCCCAGGCGCCGCCTCGCTCGCCACCGCCTTGGGCAGCTTGGCGCGACCCCGCTCGGGGATCGCCTCGCGCACCACCTGCACGGTGAGCCCACCGCCTTGCGTCACCCCCGCGGGCACGCGCCCCAGAAACACGTCACCGCCCGCAGCCAGCGTCACCCGTCCCTGCCGTCCGGGCAGGATCTCCACCAGACGCCCGGCCGCGACGGTATCGACGGCCAGCACATCCTCCGGCTCGATCGCCGCCTCGACGATGCAGCCGTCCGCGACCAGCGCGGCCCGTGCCTCGCCGATCCCCGCCTCGTACAGCCATTCAGCCAAGCGGCAGGCCGGACGCCTTCAGCAGCGCGCGCGCCTCGAACAGGGGCAGGCCGACGACGCCCGAATGGCTGCCCGACAGGAAGCGGACGAACGCCTCGGCGCGACCCTGGATCGCATAGCCGCCCGCCTTGCCCAGCCCCTCGCCGCACGCGACATAATCGTCGATCTCGGCCGCCGACAGCGGCTTGAACGCGACCACCGTGTCGGCGATCCGCGTGCGAACGGTGCCCGCCGCATCGATCACGCAGATCGCGGACAAGGCATGGTGGCGCCGGCCGGACAGCAGCGCGAGCAGGCGGCGCTGCACGCCCTCATCGGTTGCGGGCGGCAGGATGCGGCGCCCGACCGCGATGGTGGTGTCGCCCGCGATCACGATCTCGCCCGGCCCCCGCACCACGGCCTGCGCCTTCTCCACCGCCAGCCGCAGCGCATAGACGCGCGGCAACTCGTTCGGCCGCGGCTCCTCGTCGATGTCGGGGGCGGCCTGGCGCGCAGGCACGGCACCGATCCGCGCGAGCAGGTCGCGACGGCGCGGGCTGGAAGAAGCTAGAACGAGGGCGGGGTTCATGATGACCTCGCCGCCAACATCACCCATCACTTGAAGCGATATGTGATCCGGCCCTTGGTCAGGTCGTACGGGGTCAGCTCGACGAGCACCTCGTCGCCGACCAGCACGCGGATGCGGTTCTTGCGCATCTTGCCTGCGGTGTGTCCCAGAATCTCGTGGTCGTTCTCGAGCTGCACGCGGAACATCGCGTTGGGGAGAAGCTCCACCACGCGGCCACGCATCTCGAGCAGTTCTTCCTTGGCCAAAAAGCTACCTCAACTGGTCGTAAAAAGGGTTCGCCGCAACGGCGCGCCGCCTTAGCCGAGAAAGGCTCGAAAAGAAAGGCACGCAAGGTTACGGGGATGCGACCCATATGGGTAGCGCATCTCGGGCCGGCAAGTCACGCGCGCTTCGCCGCCCCGCCGGCCCCGCCCCCGCCGCCGGCGACACCATGCGCCACCACGCTCGCCACCGCCAGGTCGCCGGTCACGTTCAGCATCGACCGGCACATGTCCAGAAACCGGTCGACGCCCAGGATCAGGCCGATCGCGGTCGGCGGCACGCCCACCATCCCCAGGATCAGCGCGATGACGGGCAGCGATCCCGCCGGCACGCCTGCGGTGCCGATCCCGCCCAGGATGCACACCGCCATCACCATCGCCTGCTGCCCCAGCGACAGGTCGTGCCCGAACAGTTGCGCCAGAAAGATCACCGTCACGCCTTCGAAGATCGCGGTACCGTTCTGGTTCGCGGTCGCCCCGATGGTCAGCACGAAGCGCGACACCTTGCGCGGCAGCTTCAACTGTTCCTCCGCGACCTTCAACGAGGTGGGCAGCGTCGCGTTCGACGATGCGGTGGCGAACGCCATTACCATCGCCTCCTGCACGCCGGCAAAGAAGCGCCACGGCCGCATGCCGCCGCCCAGCCACACCGCCAGTCCGTAGACGACGACCAGCTGGAACCCCAGCGCCAGCAGCACGGTGCCGACATAGGCGCCCAGCCGCACCAGCAGGTCCAGCCCGAACAGCGCCGCGAGATTGAACATGAAACACGCCACCGCGATCGGCGCCAGCCGGATCACCAGCCCGATCAGCCGCAGCGTCACCGCCAGGATTCCCTCGATCGCCTCGCGCAGCGCCCGCGTCTTCTCCTCGCCGACCAGCACCAGCCCGATGCCGAAGGCGAGCGCGAACACCATCAGCGCCAATATGTCGTCCTGCGACGCGGCGCGGATCACGTTGGACGGAATGATCGCCAGCACCTGCTCGACCGCGCCCGGCTGCTCGCGCGTCGATGCCAGGATGCTCCCCGCCCCCTGCTGCGCCTGCGCCAGCAGCGCGCGCGCCGTCTCCGCATCCACCCCGCTGCCGGGCCGCAGCACGTTGACCAGCACCAGCGCCACCACCACCGAAATCGCCGACAGCACCAGCGTCGCCGCGAGTGTCCGCAACCCGATCCGCTTCAGCGCGGCGACATCGCCCATCTCCGCCACACCCATCACCAGCGCGGAAAACAGCAGCGGGATGACCAGCATGAACAACAGGCGCAGGAACATCTGACCCAGCGGCCCGGTGACATAGGTCGTCACCGTCTCCACCCAGTCCGCGCCGCCGGCGGTCAGGTTGACGAGCAGCCCGCCGCCAAGCCCTAGCGCAAAGCCGATCAGCATCTGATAATGCAGCGCGATGCGCGGGGCCGGGGCGGCGGGTGTCTCGGTCATCCCCGATCAACGCCCGGCGGCGATGGAGTGCCACGGGTCATGCCGGGTTATGCTTTGCCAGAAACGCCGCCATCGCCTTCAGGAATTCCAACCGGTCCTCGCCGCGGGTGAAATGATGGTCGGCCAGCGGCTGTTCGATATAATCATACGGCTTGCCCGCCGCCTTCAGCGCGTCGGCCATCATCCGCGACTGTTTCACCGGCACGCGCTTGTCCTCGCGCCCGTGCACCAGCAGGATCGGGATCGAAAAGCCCGCCGCGCCGAACCGGGGCGATACCGCGCGGTAATCGGGCGCCTGTTTCTTCAGCCAGTCGCCGCGCGTCTTGCCGAACAGGAACTGCCCGTCATAGCGCTGCATCGCGGCCAGGTCCGACACCCCGGCATAGGACACCGCGCAGCGATACAGGTCGCCGTTCCGCTGTGCCGCGCGCATCGCGGCATAGCCGCCATAGGATGCGCCGATCATGCACACGCGCCTGGGGTCGGCAATGCCCTGCCTGGCCAGAAAGGGGATGGCATCGTCCAGATCGTCCTGCATCTTCAGGCCCCACTCCCCCTCGCCCTTCTTCGCGAAGTCGGTGCCATAGCCGGACGAGCCACGATAATTGGGCTGGATCACCGCATAGCCCAGCTCGGCCAGATATTGCGTCCACCAGTCCCACCCTTCCGCATCGCGCGCGAACGGCCCGCCATGCGGCAGCACGATCAGCGGCAGGTTCTTGTGGGCGCGCAGTCGCGGCAGGGTCAGCACCGCCTCGATCGGCGTGCCGTCGCGCGCAGTGTAATGCACGGTCGACACCGGCGACAGCACGCGCCCCTTCAGCGTGTCGTTGTTCCACGCATAATGCTGCATGTTGCCATAGCTCGTGTCCCAGTAATACAGCGCCCCGGCCTGGGACGGGCGCCCCACCTCGACCAGCAATTTGCTGCGGTCGCCGTTCCACGACACGATCCGCGCCCGGCGCTCGCCCACCGCCTTGTCCACGCCGTCCTGGATCTGCTTCAGCGTCGGATTGAACCACACGGTATGACCGAACGTGTCGGTGACGTTGACGCCGTCGGCATCGGTCTCGGCCGCATTGTCGATCAGGCCGTCCAGGTCATAGCCCTGCGCAGCATACATCTTCTTGCCCAGCTTCAGGTCGGGCAGCGACACCTCGTACAGCGCGTCATGGCCATCGCTGTCGTCGAACGCCAGTGCCGAGCCGTTGGGGCGAAAGGTCAGCGGCACCACCATGCCCTCGTCGCGCTTGCGGTCGGCACGCGCGATGGTGCGGAACGGCTCGCCATTGCGGTCGCGGTACAGCAGCATCGCCTTGCGGCTTTCGTCATTGTAGCGATAGCCGATCCGCACCTGGCCCTGCCCGTCGGCATACCAGTTCCACACGTTGCGCTGCCCCTCGGCCACCGTCTTCACCCGGCCGGTCGACAGGTCCGCCTCGAACACCGACGGATAGACCTGATCCATCGATTCGATGCCGGTCTGCTTGGCGAACAGGATGCGCGGGCTGCCGTCCTTGGCAGTCCACAGCACCTCGTCGGCGCGGATGCCCGAACGGGGCCAGTCGATCCGCTTGGTGCTGCTCAGGTCCGCCGGCACGCCCAGCAGGCGGGTGACGTACACCTCCTCGCCATAGATCATGTCCTGCGCGCCGATGCCGACCGCCAGCCACTTGTCGCCGACCCAGCGCCACCAGTTGACGTCCATCTTGTCGCCGATGCGCATCGCCTTGGCCGCGCTGCTGTTGTTGAGCGGTGTGACGACCAGATACTGCTTGCCCCTGATCGCCATCCTGGCCGCGACCTGCGTCCCGTCCGGCGACAATTTGGGCCCCTCCATCGCCGGCAGCTGGGCGAACACCTCGACCGGCACGGGTGCGTTATCCGCCGCCGGCGTTTCCACGGCCGGGCCGGCCCCCGTCACCGACAGGACCAGCGCATAGATTCCAGACTTCATGTCTTCCCCCCTTCGGCACGGCCATTCCCCTGGAACCGCACCGAAGGCAGGAGGATATCAAGGCGGCGTCCCCTTGCAAGAGGCGCCCCGCATCACCCCCCGGCCAGCGCCGCCAGCAGCAGCAGGGCGACGATGTTGGTGATCTTGATCATCGGATTGACCGCCGGTCCCGCCGTGTCCTTGTACGGATCGCCCACCGTGTCGCCGGTCACCGCCGCCTTGTGCGCCTCCGATCCCTTGCCGCCGTGATTGCCGTCCTCGATATATTTTTTGGCATTGTCCCATGCGCCCCCGCCGCTCGTCATCGACAGCGCAACGAACAGGCCCGACACGATCACGCCGAGCAGCATCGCGCCCAGCGCGGCAAAGCCGTTCGCCTGCCCCGCCACCGCCCGCACGGTGAAATAGACCGCGATCGGCGACAGCACGGGCAACAGCGAGGGCACGATCATCTCGCGGATCGCGGCGCGGGTGACCAGGTCGACGGTGCGTCCGTAATTGGGCCGGCTGGTGCCCGCCATGATGCCGGGATTGTCGCGGAACTGGCCGCGCACCTCCTCCACCACCGCGCCCGCCGCGCGGCCGACCGCGGTCATCCCGAACGCGCCAAAAAGATAGGGCAGCAGCGCGCCCAGCAGCAATCCGACGATGACATACGGGTTGGACAGGCTGAAATCGACCGTCACGTCCGGGAAATAGGTGCGCAGGTCGGTGGTATAGGCCCCGAACAGCACCAGCGCGGCAAGCCCCGCCGAGCCGATCGCATAGCCCTTGGTCACCGCCTTTGTGGTGTTGCCCACCGCGTCCAGTGCGTCGGTGCGCTCGCGTACCTCATCGGGCAGGCCGGCCATCTCGGCGATGCCGCCGGCATTGTCGGTGACCGGGCCGTATGCGTCGAGCGCGACCACCATCCCCGCCTGCGCCAGCATCGCGGTCGCGGCAAAGGCGATGCCGATGATCCCCGCCAGCTGATACGCCACCACCACCGCGACGACGATGACCAGCGTCGGCAGCGCGGTCGCCTCCAGGCTGATCGCCAGCCCCTGGATCACGTTGGTGCCGTGCCCCGTCTCCGACGCCTTGGCGATCGACTTGACCGGGCGATAGGCGGTGCCCGTGTAATATTCGGTGATCCACACGATCAGCGCGGTCACCGCCAGCCCGACCAGCATGCACCAGAACAGGTCCATGCCGGTGAAGCTCGCCGCGCTGCCGGGGTCCGGGTCCAGCGTCAGCGCATCGGCGCCTGCATCCAGGAAGCCCGCCCCCCCGATCGTCGCCGACAGGTCGCCCAGCACCCAGCGCGTGGCGACATACAGCGCCGGGATCGACAGCAGGGCCGATGTCCAGAACCCCTTGTACAGCGCCCCCATGATGCTGCCCCGCCCCAGCCGCACCGCATAGGTGCCGATGATCGAGGTGACGATGCACACCGCGCCGATCACCAGCGGCAGGCCCATCAGCTGCATCAGCTCGGCCGGGTCGGCGCGCACCAGCAGCGCGATCGACACCATCGTCACGCCCAGCGTCACCACATAGGTTTCGAACAGGTCGGCGGCCATGCCGGCGCAGTCGCCGACATTGTCGCCCACATTGTCCGCGATCACCGCCGGGTTGCGCGGGTCGTCCTCGGGTATCCCCGCCTCCACCTTGCCGACCAGGTCCGCGCCGACATCCGCCGCCTTGGTAAAGATGCCCCCGCCCAGCCTTGCAAAGATCGAGATCAGCGAGGCGCCGAACGCCAGCGCGGTCAATGCCTCCACGATCCCCCGATCGTTCGGCAGGCGCCCGCCCGGCCCGGTCAGATACCAGAACAGCACCGCGATCGACAGCAGGCCCAGCCCCGCGACCAGCATCCCCGTCACCGCCCCCGACCGGAACGCCGCGGTCAGCCCGCCCTGCAGGCTGCTCCGCGCCGCCTCCGCCGTCCGCACGTTCGCCCGCACCGAGATCGTCATGCCGACGAACCCCGCCACCCCCGACAGGACCGCGCCGATCACGAAGGCGGTGGTGGACAGCCATCCCAGCGTCACCGCCATCACCACGGCGACGGCCACGCCGACGATGGCGATGGTGGTATATTGCCGCCCCAGATAGGCCTTGGCCCCTTCCTGGATGGCGGCGGCGATGTCCTGCATCCGCGCATCGCCGGGCGACAACCCCAGCAACTGGCGGCTAGTTATGGCACCATAAAGTACGGCGATCAGTCCGCCGATCATGGCCACGGAGACGGTCGTCATGCTGAAGCATCCTCCCTCGTCCAAACCCGGTCTCTTGCCGGATAAGAAGGGAGGCTAAACACCCGCAGCCAAAACGCAATCATCATGTGATAGTCCGGCGCGACCGCCGATCACGACCCGTGATGCTCGAACCCCAGCGACGACGGCAACGCCACCGCGCGGCCATGCTCGATCAGCGACAGGCCCTCGCCCACCGCGAACCATCCCACCCGCGTCGCTGCCACCGGTGGCACCGCCCCCCCGGCCAGCGCGAACAGCAGTTCGTAATCGTCCCCCGCCGTCGCCGCGGCCCGTGCATCGCCGCCCCAGGCCCGGTACGCGTCCGACAGCGGCACCGCGTCCAGGTCGACCGTCACCGCCACCCCGCTCGCCGCCGCCATCCTGCCTGCATCGATGAGCAGGCCGTCGGACACGTCCATCATCGCCCGCGCGACCGGCGCCAGCGCCCGCCCCTCCGCCAGCCGCGGCACCGGCCGGCGATAGGCCTCCAGCAATTCCGCTGGCCCATCGGACCCTTGCGCGATCGTCAGCCCCGCCCCGGCATCGCCGATCGTGCCCGTCACCCACAGCGCGTCGCCCGCCCGCGCGCCCGATCGCACCGGCGCCGCCGCGTCGCTGCCGAGCGCGGTCAGGGTCAGTGTGCGGGCACCGCGCAGCGAGACGGTATCCCCCCCGATCAACCGCGCCCCCATGGCCCGCAGCGCGTCGCCGAACCCGGCCAAAAACGCCCGGTCCCACGCATCGTCGCCGATCGAATAGTTGAGCAGCACCCCCTCGACACCGGCGCCCTTGGCGGCCAGGTCGGACAGGTTGGTGGCGACCAGCTTCCACGCCACGTCGCCCGGCGGGTCGCTCGCCAGATAATGCACCCCCTCGACCAGGCTGTCGGTGGTCACGAACAGCGCGCCCGCATCCACCACTGCGCCGTCGTCGGTCAGGCCCCGCGCGCCGGGATGCAGCGGCAGCGTGCGCAGCGCGGCGATGAACTCTCCCTCGGTCATCGCCGCGGGCGCGGCATCAGGCGCGGACCGTCTTGGCGATCCCGTCCAACACGCCGTTCACGAACCCCGACTCGCGCCGTTCGTAGAATGCATGCGCCACATCGACATATTCGCTGATGACGGCGCCCACCGGCACGTCGCGGCGCGCCAGCAGTTCGTAGGTACCGGCCCGCAGGATCGCCTTCATCGGCTTGTCCAGCCGCGCCAGCGACCAGCCCGCGGCCAGCTTGCCCTCGATCAGCAGGTCGATCTCGCCCGCCCGGTCGGTCACGCCCTTGACGATGTCGTCGAAGAAGTCGGTATCCGCCTCGGCATATTCGACATCCTCGATCGTCGCGCCGATGCGGTGATTGTGAAATTCATGCAGCAGCACGGGGACGGCGGTGCCCTCCATCTCGTGCTGATACAGCGCCTGAACGGCGGCCAAGCGCGCCGCCGCGCGCTCCTTGGTACGGTTGCTGGTACGATTCATCGTCGCGCCTTTACGCCGATGCGGCGCGGTCGTCACCCCGCCGCTATCTCGCCATCACCGTCGTCGTGGGCGTGCCGATCCTGCCCTTGGGCAGCGTCACGCCTTCGCGCGTCTGCCTGATCGGCTGGATCGTCCCGTCGGGATTGTAATACAGCCGCTCGGCCGCGACCGATCGACGGAACTCGCCACCCTGCTCGCCGTCGATGGTCAGCGTGCCGTCATGATAGAAGAAGTACCAGTCGTTCTTGAACGCTGCGATGCCGGCATGGATGGTGAAGCTGTTCGTCGCCTCGCCGGTCAGCTCGCCGCGATAGGTCCACGGCCCCTCGACCGAAGGCGCGGTGGCGTAGGAAATGCGCTCCTTCTTCTGCTCCGGCTCCTTGATCGACGCGTAGGTCAGGTAATAGAGCTCGCCCCGCTTGTGCAGCCACGGGCCTTCCAGATAATTGGTGACCTTCAACTCACGCGGCTCGCCGTCCAGTTCGGTCATGTTGGGCTTCAGCTTGGCGAGGTAGAGGTTGGAATTGCCCCAGGCCAGCCAGCTCGTCCCGTCATCGTCGGTGAACACGGTGGGGTCGATGTCGCTCCATGCGCGCCATGTCGCCTTGTTGTCCGTCACCAGCGCCGATCCGCGCGCGTCCCTGAACGGCCCCAGCGGCGTATCGCCCACCGCGACCCCGATCGCCTTGCCGGGATGCGTCGCGTCATGCTCGACCGTCACGTAGAAGTAGAATTTGCCGTTCTTCTCCACCATCTGCGACGCCCAGGCCTCGCCCTTGGCCCATGCGAAGTCGGTCGGCTTCATGATCGCACCATGCGCCGTCCAGTGCTTCATGTCGGTGGTCGAATAGGCCAGCCATTCGTTCATCGTGAAGCCCTGCTTGCCCTTGGCCTCGTCGCGCCCGGCATAGAGGTACAGCCGGTCGCCCACGACCAGCGGCGCGACGTCGGCGGTGAAGCGGTCGCGGATGATCGGGTTCGACCCCGGCCGATCGACATAGCGGCCTGCGCCGCCGCGTGCCGGCGCATCCTGCGCCACCGACACCGCACCCAGGCCGAGCGCCATCGCGACGCCGGCGCTCCACGCCAGCCGACGTGCCATACGTCCCGTTTCCATGCCGATCCTCTCCCGCCAAGCGCTGGTTGCGCCTCAGGATTTCACTCTAGGGGCGGGAAGATCGTGCCGTCAATTGTCGGACTAGAAACTCTGTCCTATCGGTTCAGTCGCAGGCGCAACGCCACCGACCGCGCATGCGCGGGCAGCCCTTCCGCCTCGGCCAGCGCGACCGTGGCGGGCCCCAGCACCTTCAGCGATTCCTCGGTCAGCCCCAGGAAGCTCGTCCGCTTCATGAAATCCAGCACCGACAATCCGCTGGCGAAGCGCGCCCGCCGCCCGGTCGGCAGCACATGGTTCGGCCCCGCGACATAATCGCCGATCGCCTCGGGGGTGTAGCGGCCCAGGAACACGCTGCCGGCATGGCGCACCCGGTCGAACAGCGCCTGCGGATCGTCGGTCGCGATCTGCAGATGCTCGGGCGCCAGGCGATCGACCAGCGGCATCGCCTCGTCCAGGGTCGGCACGACGATGATCGCGCCGTTCGCATCCCATGCCGCGCGCGCCACGGTGGCGGTCGCCAGTTCGGGAATCTGCCGGTCCACCGCCTCCGCCACCTTGTCGGCAAAGCCCGCATCGTCGGTGAACAGGATCGACTGCGTCACCGTGTCGTGCTCGGCCTGGCTCAGCAGGTCGGCCGCGATCCATTCGGGGTCGTTCTTCGCGTCGGCCACCACCACGATCTCGCTCGGCCCGGCGACCATGTCGATGCCGACCACGCCGTACACCTGCCGCTTGGCCTCCGCGACCCAGGCATTGCCCGGTCCCGTCACCACATCGACCCGCGCGATGCGCCCTGCGCCATATGCCAGCGCGCCGATCGCCTGCGCGCCGCCGATCCGCCACACCTCGTCCACGCCCGCCAGATGCGCCGCCGCCAGCACCAGCGCGTTGGTCTGCCCCCCGGGCGTCGGCACCGTCATCACCAGCCGCCCGACGCCGGCCACCTTGGCGGGGATCGCGTTCATCAGCAGCGACGACGGATAGGCCGCCCGCCCGCCGGGCACGTACAGCCCCGCCGCGTCCACCGGGCGCCAGCGCGCGCCCAGCCGGACGCCCGCCTCGTCCACCCACTCGCTGTCCTCGGGCTTCTGCTTCTCGTGATAGGTGCGGATGCGCGCGGCGGCCAGGTCCAGCGCCGCGCGCAGCTCGGGCTCCAGCCCTTCATAGGCGGCGCGGCAATCCGCCGGCTCGATCCGCCACCCGGTTTCCGCCAGGTCGTGCCCGTCCAGCTTGCGCGTGAACGCCGCCACCGCCGCCTCGCCCTCGTCGCGCACCGCGCGCAGGATGGTCGCCACGTCGCGCGCCACATCGGCATCCGCCTCGCGCCGCGCATCGACCAGTGCCTCGAACTGCGCGGCGAACCCCGCCTCGCCCACATCCAGCCGCATCACGCCGCCCTCTCCGCCACCGCGCGCCTGATCCCCTCGACCAGCGGCACCACCCGCCCGCGCGTCTTCATCGCCGCGCGATTGACCACCAGACGCGAGGTGACATGCGCGATCACCTCCACCTCGACCAGCCCGTTCTCGCTCAGCGTCCGCCCCGACGACACCAGGTCGACGATCCGCGGCGCCAGCCCCAGCGTCGGCGCCAGCTCCATCGCACCGTTCAGCTTCACGCACTCCGCCTGCACCCCGCGCTTTGCGAAGTAGGCACTGGTGATATGGGGATATTTCGTTGCCACGCGAACATGGCTCCACCCGCGCGGATCGTCGCTTGCCGCCATGTCGGCCGGCTCCGCCACCGAGATGCGGCAATGCCCGATGCCGAGGTCGACCGGCGCATACAGCTCTGAATAACTGAACTCGGCCAGCACGTCGGACCCGACGATGCCCAGTTGCGCGGCGCCATGCGCGACAAAGGTCGCCACGTCGAACGCGCGCACCCGGATCAGCTCGATTTCCGGATCGTCGGTGGCGAAGCGCAGCGCACGGCTGTTCTCGTCCGAAAAGGCGGCTTCGGGCCGGATGCCCGCGGCGGCGAGCAGCGGCAGCGCTTCGGCCAGGATGCGCCCCTTGGGCACGGCGATGATGAGCGGCTGGGACATGGTTCCCGCGCGCTTACCGGCCGCCCGGCGCGCGTGCAACGGCGCTGGCACCGATCCCACCTCCACCGCCATGGGCCGCGCGTACGTAACCGAACATTAGCATCGGCTGATCTAGGTCAACGCCGTTGCAACAACCGGTACCGCGCTGATGAGTCCCCTTCCCCTGATCGCCCCCAATCCGCCCCGGCTGAGCGAGCATCTGGACGCGTTGCGCCGCGTCGAGGCATCGGGCGTGTTCAGCAACAATGGGCCGGAGGTGCGCGCCTTCGAGGCGGAGGCGACCGGGCAGCTGTTCGACGGCCGGGGCGCCTGCCTTGCGGTCGCCAATGCGACGCTTGGCCTGATGATCGCGATCCGCGACGCGGCCGGGGCGCGCATCGCCCCCGGCACGCTGGCGCTGATACCCGCGCTGACCTTTGCCGCTACCGCCCATGCCGCGATGTGGGCCGGGCTGACGCCGCTCGTCTGCGACATCGATCCCGACGACTGGGGCCTCAGCCCCGCGGCGGAGGAACGACTGTTGGCGCAGCATGGTGCGCGCATCGGCGTGATCGTGCCCTATGCGACCTTTGGCAACGCCATCGATCTCGATCGCTATGCCTGGCTGGCGCGGCGCCACGGGGTGGGTGTGGTGATCGACGCCGCCGCCTCGCTCGGCACGCGCGATGCCGCGGGCCGCGCCTTCGGCGCCGATGCCCGCTTCGCCGTCGTCCACTCGATGCACGCCACCAAGACCTTTGCCGTGGCGGAGGGCGGCCTGATCCACAGCGCGGATACCGCCCTGATCGACCGGCTGCGCATCATGACCAATTTCGGGTTCGGTGCCCCGCGCAGCGCGACGATGCCCGGCCTGAACGCCAAGCTGCCCGAGATCCTGGCGATCATGGCCCGCGCCAAGCTGGCCGAAATCGACGCCGTGACCGATCACCGCGCCATGCTGGAGGCGACCTATCGCACCGCGGTCGGCGACGCGCTGACCCTGCAGCGTGCATCCGGCACGCGCCGCGCCACGCAGTTCATGCCGTTGCTGCTGCCCCGCCCGCTTGCCGCGCACCGCCCCGCCATTGCCGCGGCGATCGAGGCAGACGGGATCGGCTGCGGCCAGTATTTCTCCCCCCATCTCGGCCAGCAACCCTGGTTCCGCGACCATTGCGTGATCGAGCCGACACCGGTGGCGGACGATGTCGCCGGCCGCATGCTGTCGCTGCCGATCACCGATGCGATGGCGGCGGATGACGTCGGCCGCGTGGTCGATGCCGTCGCGCGCGCCTGTTCGCGCATCACGCCGCACGTCGCGGCGGCACCCGACGCGCCGGTCGCCTCGCTGCTGATCGTCGGCGGGGGCCCGGCGGGCACCGCGATCCTCACCGCCGCCAGCAAGCATGGGCTGCTCGGCACGCTCGCCCGCGACATGATCCTGGTGGAGCGCGACGACCATGTCGGCGGCGGCCGCCTGGGCGGCTATGCGATCACCTCCGATTCCACCGCGCAGACCTTTCTCACCGCGGTGCGCGACAATCCCCATGCCGAAATCGCCGCGCTCGCCGATCACCCGGTCGGCCGCACCGTCGATGCCTATCGCGACGCGCTCGGCGTCCCCCTCGCCGAAGCCGGCCCGCTGCTCCGCGAAACCGGCACGCGGCTGGCCGGCATCGTGCGCGACGGTGGCGGCACCGTGCTGACCGGGCACGAGGCCGTTGCCGCCCGCAGGCGCACCGACGGCCTGTGGAGCGTCCGCCTGCGCCGCCTGTCGGATGGGCAGGAGACGCTGCGAACCGCGCGCGCGGTGGTGATCGCGACGGGTGGGCATCAGCCGCCATCGGTCGCCGCCCGCATCGTCGCCGGCGAACCGCTGGGTGATCTTGCGGGCGACCGCCTGATTCGTTCGGACGAGCTGCTGACGATCGGCGGGCTGGAGGCGGTCACCGACCGGCTGGCCGCGATCCGCGCGCCGCGCATCGCGGTCGTCGGCGGCTCGACCAGTGCGCTGACCAGTGTCGCCCTGCTGCTCAAGGGGCGCATACCGCTGGGCGCCGGCGCGCTCACCCTGCTTCATCGCCGCCCCTTGCGGCCCTTCTATCCCTCGGTGGAGGCGGCGCAGGCGGAAGGGTTTACCGATTTCGGCCCCGACGACATTTGTCCCGTATCCGGCTTCGTCTATCGCCTTGCCGGTTTCCGGCTGGAGGCACGCGAGCTGGTCCTGCGCCTGCTCGGCGTCGATGGCCGGGTCGCCGATCCCCGCGTCGCCAGCCACCGCATCGCCGGGGATACCGACGAGGCGGCCCGCCGCATCATCCGCGAGGCCGATCTCGTCGTCGCCGCGCTCGGCTATCGCCCGCACGCCCTCGCGGTGGAGGATGACACGGGCGCACGCCTGCCGCTCGCCGCCGATCAGGGCGGCGCGATGGTCGATCGCCATTGCCGCGTCTGCGATGCCGATGGCCATCCCATCCCGAACCTGTACGGCATCGGCCTTGCCGCGGGCTTCGTGCCCTGGGGCCGGCTCGGCGGTGAACCCAGCTTCGTCGGTCAGGCCAACGGCCTCTGGCTGTGGCAGAATGATGTCGGGCTGATGATCGTCGATCAGGTGCTCGGCCGCAGCGCGGCGCGCGCGGTCGCATGACCGCGCCCACCGTCAGCGTCATCATGGCGGCCTATAACGGCGCTGCCTGGCTCCCCGAGACGCTGCAAAGCCTCGCCGCACAGACCTTTCCCGATTTCGAGGTGCTGGTCGTCGACGATTGCTCGACCGACGATACCCGCGATCTCGTCGCGTCCTGGCCGGATGCGCGCGTCCGCCTGATCGCGCTGGACGCCAATGGCGGCCCGGTGCGCGCCCGCAACCGCGCGGTGGCGGAGGCGCGCGGGCGCTATCTCGCCGCGCTCGACCAGGACGACCTGTGCCGCCCGGATCGCTTCGCGCGGCAGGTCGCCTATCTCGACGCGCACCCCGATGTCGCGCTGCTCGGCACCAATGTCGAATTCCTGCGCGGCCGCAGCATCCGTCCATCCGGATACAGCGCGCACACCTCGCCCGCGCTGCTCGACTGGCTGGTGCGTATCGGCAACCCGCTCGCCTGGTCGTCGGTGATGGTCCGCACCACCGCCGCCCGCGCGCTCGACCCCTTCACCCGCCCCGATATCCTCTATGCCGAGGATTTCGACCTGTATCACCGCATCCGCCCGCATGGCCGCATCGCCCGGCTCGATACGCCGCTGCTCCTCTATCGCCAGCATGCCGGTGGCGCCTCGCAGCGTTATACCGCGACGATGGAGGCAAGCGCCACGCGCGTACTGGCCGACGCCTATGCCGCCGTGTTCGAGGACGAGGCGCCCGCGCGCGCCGCGCTGATCGTGCGCCATCTCGTCGCTGGCCAGCCGCCCGCGGGCCGGGCCGATCTTGCCGCGGTCGGCGATACGCTGACCCGGCTGCTCGCCGCGCACCGCGCCGAACATGCGCCGACACCTGCGGACTGGCGCCTGATCAAATGGGAAACCGCGCGCCGCTGGGCGCAGGTGGGACGCGCCGGCCTGCGCTCGGGATCGCTGACGCTGGCCGATCTGGTCGCCACGCGTCCGGCGCATCTGGGCCTGGGCTATGCAGGGCCGGAGGCGCTGTTATGGTCCGGGATGATCGGCGGCGCGCGGCGCACCGCCGCCCGCCGCCGCACGCTGGCTCAGGCCTTGGCGGCGAAGATCATCCGGCCCGGCCCCAGTCGGGCGAAGACCTGATCCAGGTCGCGCTCGCCGACCGCGAAGCAGCCCTGGCTGCGTCCCAGCACGCCGCGGCCCTTCAGCACGTCCTTGTTGGCGTACCACGCCGAATGCACCACGATCGCGCGGCCCATCGCATTGTTGTTGGTGGGGTCCATGCCCACCAGCCGCTGCGAGCGGCCATGCTTGCCGGTATAATAGCTGTCGGTCAGGAAGGCGCCTTCCGACGACGCATTCGATCCGAACGCGTTGGAGAAGCGCTGGAGATAGCCGGTATGCGCCGGATCGGAGCCGCTGCCATGCGCGACCAGCAGCGAGCTGGACTGGCCGCTGACCAGATCGATGAAGTGGAACCGCGGCTGCGACGAGGATGCGGCGAAATCGACCACCGCGATCCGGTCGCGGTGCGTGATACGGCTGCCATGCTGCTGCATCGCCGCCATCGCCCGTCGGAACAGGTCCGGCCGCACGACGCGCGGGCTGGTCGCCACCGCCTGCGCGGGTACGCGTGCCGCCGGCACCGGCGGCTGCTTCACCGGCTTCAGGTCGCGCGCGGTCAGGCGCTGCGTGGCGGAAACCGCGCTGGGGATCGCCAGCGCCCCGGCCAGAACCAGGCCGTTCTTCAGGATGGCACGGCGTCCATGCGCCGCGTCGTCATGATCGTACGTCAATGTCTTTTAGCCCCGTGGATCAAACCCGCTGAGGCCTATTTACAGGAAAGACGGTTAATTTTCGCCCGCTTTTCCGCCATTTTCGCTGTCTGTTCCGGCAATCCGCCGCGCTTCGCACACGCCTTGCCGTTGAACCGCTCTGGCACGTTTTTCGTTTACGCGCGTTAAGACGTTCAGAACTTGCCAAGGATGAGGGACATGAACCGACTCGCTGTCGCGGCGCTGGCGTGTGCCGCCGCGCTCGCCGCCGTATCCCCGGCGCACGCTTCCGAGGACGCTACCATTGCCATCGCCCAGGCGGCGGCGGGATTGGCGCCCAACAAATATGTCTGGAACGACCCGGGCACGCCCGAGGCGGTCACTGTGGTGGTATCACTGCCAGAGCAGCGCGCCTATGTCTACCGCGGATCGATGATGGTCGCCGCCGCGACGATTTCTTCGGGCAAGGATGGCAAGGATACGCCGGTCGGCGTGTTCCCCATCCTGCAAAAGCGCGAGGTGCACCGCTCCAACCTGTATAACGACGCGCCGATGCCGTTCATGCAGCGGCTGACCTGGGACGGCGTGGCGCTGCATGCCGGTCGCAATCCGGGCTTTCCCGATTCGCACGGCTGCATCCGCCTGCCCGCCGGTTTCGCCAAGAAGCTGTTTGCGGTGACTCAGGTCGGCTCCACCGTCGTGGTCACCGATCAGGTCGTGGCCGGCGAGCCGCTCGACGCCTCGCTGCTGGTCGAGGCGGATGCCGCGCGCGCCAATCAGGAGCAGCTGGCGATGATCGACGCGCAGTAACGCGGGCGTCAGGCCGCGACCGGCAATCCCAGCGCGGCCAGTTGCGGGCGCAACGTGCCCACATCGGTGAAGTGCAGCGCGACGATTCCCATCGCGGCGGCCGCTTCGATGTTGGCGGCATTGTCGTCGATGAACACCGCCTCGCCCGGCCGCAGCCCGAACCGGTCGAGCGCGAGGCGGTAGATCGCGGGGTCCGGCTTCACCAGCTTCTCGTCGCCCGATACCACCACGTCACGGAACCGGTCGAACATCGCCGCCTCGCGCGCACGGAACGGCGGCCAGAATTCGTGGCTGAAATTGGTGATCGCGAACAGGGGCACGCCGCGGGCGTCGAGTTCCTCGACGAGTGCATGCATGCCCGGCATCGGATCGCCGATGCTGTCCAGGAAGCGTGGACCCCAATGGCCGATCAGTTCGCGATGCTGCGGGAAACGCGCGATCAGCTCCGCCGATGTATCGGCGAAGTCGCGGCCGGCGTCATGCTGGAAATGCCAGTCATGCGTCAGCACATCGGCCAGAAACGCATCGAGCGCCCGATCGTCCTCGATCAGGCGCCGATACAGAAACCGTGGGTCCCAGTCGTACAGGACGCGACCGACGTCGAAGATGACGGCGGTCGGCTGTTCAGCGGACTGCACGGACCAACCCGTCCAGTCGGCCCGAATCAGCCCTGGCGCGCCTTGAAGCGACGGTTGGTCTTGTTGATGACGTAGGTGCGGCCGCGACGACGGATCACGCGGTTGTCCCGGTGACGATCCTTGAGCGACTTCAGGGAATTGCGGATCTTCATGATCGATTCGCTTCTTTTCGAATGAATGAGTGTCTGGAAAGTGCCGCCGCCTAGTGGTCCGCCGCCTGCAAGTCAAGGTTGGCGACGGACCTCTCCGCATATCTCGGGCGTTGCCTATCCGTAACGTCTTGCCGCAAGGTGCTTCCATGATCGCACGCCCGCTCCTCCTCACCGCCCTGTCCGGCCTCGCTTTGTCCGGCCTGGCCGCCTGCACCACCACCGGCCGCTCCGCGCCCGCCGAGGTGATCCGCTACCATCTTGGCGAGCCGATCCCGCGCGGCACCGTTGCGGTCGAACCCCTCTCGCCCACCGGCCCCGCCTCGATCGAATTCAAGACCTACGCCGCCGCGGTCGAAACCGAATTGCTGCGCAGCGGCTATGCCACCCCCGCCCCCGGCGCGCAGCCGCAGTTCATCGCCACCGTCGCCTTCACCCGCGCCAACCATGTCGGCCCGCCGCGCCAGTCCCCCGTCTCCATCGGCCTTGGCGGCGGCGGCTTCTCCGGCGGACGCGGCGGTGGCGGCGTCGGCCTCGGCGGGGGCCTCAGCTTCCCGCTCGGCTCCTCCCGCGGACGCGACATCGTCACCACCGAACTCACCGTCACCATCAAACGCCGCGCCGACCAGTCCCCCGTTTGGGAAGGCAGCTCGCGCACCTATGCCGACGCACGCGCGGCCGACGCCACCGCCTCCAGCCAGGCCGCAAAGCTGGCGGGCGCGCTGTTCACGGGGTTCCCCGGCGAGTCCGGTCGCACTATCGAGGTGAAATGAGCATCACCATCAACGCCGGTTTCGACGGCGGCAACATCCGCGTCACCGGGATCGAGGGCGACACGGTCGATCTGGAGATCGTACAGGATCGCCAGTCGGACTTTTATCAATGGTTCTTCTTCCGCGTCGCCGGGGCGCGCGGACGGACGCTGACCTTTCGCATCACCAATGCGGGCGGCTCGGCCTATCCGTTCGGCTGGCCCGGCTATGCGGTGCGCGCCAGCACCGATCGTCGCGACTGGTGGATGACGCCGACCCGCTACGGCGATGGCGTGCTGGAATGGCAGTGGACCGGTGACAGCGAACTGGCCTGGTTCGCCTATTTCGAACCCTATACCACGGACATGCACGATGCGCTCGTCGCGCGCATCGCGGCGCGGCCCGGCGTCACCCATCTCGAACTCGGCCAGTCGCTTGATGGACAGGCGATCGATTATTTCCGCATCGGCACCGGTGCCAGGCAGGTCTGGCTCTATGCCCGCCAGCATCCCGGCGAATCGATGGCCGAATGGTGGATGGACGGCGCACTCGACTGGCTGACCAGTTCGGCGGCCGACGCGCTGCTCGCCAAGGCGACCGTTCACGTCGTCCCCAACATGAACCCGGACGGCACCCGCCGCGGCCATCTGCGCACCAATGCGGCGGGCGTAAACCTCAACCGCGAATGGCACGCCCCCACGCCCGATCGCAGCCCGGAAGTGCTGTGCGTGCGCAACCGGATGGACGAAACCGGCGTCGACTTCGCAATCGACGTGCACGGCGACGAGGCGATCCCCGCGAACTTCATCGCAGGGTTCGAGGGCATTCCGAGCTGGACCGAGGCGCAGGGCGCCAAATTCTATGAGTTCGGCCGCCGCCTGGCCGCCCACACGCCCGATTTCCAGACCGAACTCGGCTATGAAAAGGCGGCTGCCGGCAACGCCAACCTGTCGATGTCGACCAACCAGTTGGCCGAGCGGTTCGGCGCGGTTTCGGTCACGCTGGAAATGCCGTTCAAGGATCACGATCCCAATCCGGACGCACGCCATGGCTGGTCCGGCGCACGCTCCGCCAAACTTGGCGTCGCCTGCCTGGAAACGCTGGCCGGGATGATCGACGAGATCTGATCCGGCCGCCCGGCCCGCCGCGGCCACCGAACACCTGGTTAAAAAGGGAAAACACCCATGCCCACGCTTGTCCTGATCCGCCACGGCCAGTCCGCCTGGAATTTGGAAAACCGCTTCACCGGCTGGTGGGACGTGGACGTCACCGCGCAGGGCGCAGCGGAGGCGCGTGCCGCCGGTGCGCTGATGGCGGACAAGGGCCTGGATTTCGACCTGACCTTCACCAGCCTCCAGACCCGCGCGATCAAGACGCTCAACCTTGCGCTGGAAACGATGGGTCGCCTGTGGCTGCCCACCGAGAAGCATTGGCGCCTGAACGAGCGTCACTATGGCGGCCTGACCGGACTCGACAAGGCGGAGACCGCCGCCAAGCATGGCGAGGAGCAGGTGAAGATCTGGCGCCGCAGCTTCGACGTGCCGCCCCCCGCCTCGGAACCCGGCGGTGAGTTCGACATGACCAACGACCGCCGCTACGCCGATATCGACATCCCGGTCGCGGAAAGCCTGAAGGACACGATCGACCGCGTGCTTCCCTATTGGGACGGCCGCATCGCGCCCGCGCTGAAGGAGGGCAACCGCGTCCTCATCTCCGCGCACGGCAATTCGTTGCGCGCGCTGGTCAAGCACCTGTCGAATATCCCGGACGACGAGATCACCGGCCTGGAAATCCCCACCGGCCAGCCGATCGTCTACGAACTGGACGACGACCTGACCCCGCGCGAACGCTATTATCTGTCCGAGCGCTGATACGTCGCCTTAGGAACCCTCTCCCCTCCGGGGAGAGGGGCCCGTCGCGAAGCGATGGGAGGGTGAGGGGCCGCCAGGCAATACAAGATGTCAGCGAATTCACCTGACACGCACCTGTCTTGCCCCCTTTCCCCCATCCCGCTAGTCACCCCGCTTCGCGACACCGGCAGTTGAACGGAACAGGCAGACGAACATGGCGCTGGTCGGCATCATCATGGGCTCCACCTCCGATTGGGAGACGATGCGCCACGCGAGCGAAACGCTCGACGCGCTCGGCATCGCGCATGAAACCAGGGTGGTGTCCGCGCATCGCACCCCCCAGCGCCTTTATGATTATGCCACCGGCGCCGCCGATCGCGGCCTGCGGGTCATCATCGCCGGCGCCGGCGGCGCGGCGCATCTGCCCGGCATGGCCGCGTCGATGACGCACCTGCCCGTGCTGGGCGTGCCGGTCGAATCCAAGGCGCTGAAGGGCATGGATAGCCTGCTCTCGATCGTACAGATGCCCGGCGGTATCCCTGTCGGCACGCTGGCGATCGGCAAGGCGGGGGCGATCAACGCCGGCCTGCTCGCCGCCTCCATCCTCGCCCTGTCCGACGACCGCCTGTCGGCCCGCCTCCAGGACTGGCGCGCCCGCCAGACCGACAGCGTCGCAACCGACCCGCAATGACCGGCCCCGTAATGATCGACGGCGCCCTCCCCCCCGGCAGCACGATCGGCATCCTCGGCGGCGGTCAGCTCGGCCGCATGCTCGCCGTCGCGGCGGCACAGCTCGGCTACCGCACCCATATCCTGGCCCCCGACCGTGAAAGCGTCGCGGCGCAGACCGCATCCAGCCTCACCCGCGCCGATTACCACAACCGCATCGTTCTCGCCGACTTCGCCGCCGCATGCGACGTGGTGACCTACGAATTCGAGAATATCGACGTCGTCCCCGTCGAATGGCTGGCCGATCGCGTGCCCGTTCATCCCCATCCGCGCGCCCTGCGCGTCGCGCAGGACCGGATCGCGGAAAAGCGGTTCGTCGACGGCATCGGCGGCCGCCCCGCCCCCTGGGCGCAGGTCGACAGCCGCCAGGACCTGTCCGTCGCGCTCGACCGGATCGGCACCCCGGCCATCCTGAAAACCACGCGCTTCGGCTATGACGGCAAGGGGCAGGCGGTGATCCGCTCTGCGGACGATGCGGATGCGGTGTGGGAGGCGATCGGCGGCCCCGCCGTGCTCGAAGGCTTCGTTACCTTCAGCCATGAATTCTCGATCCTGATCGCGCGCGGCCATGACGGCGCGACCGTGCGCTACGATCCGCCGCACAATGTCCATTTGGACGCGATCCTGCGCACCTCCACGCTGCCCGCCCCGCCCGCAATTCTCGCCCAGGCCGAGGAGGCGACCGCGCTTGCCTGTCGCATCGCCGCCGAGCTCGACTATGTCGGCGTCCTCGCCTGCGAGTTCTTCGCGACCGAAAACGGGCCCGTCTTCAACGAGATGGCGCCCCGCGTCCACAATTCCGGCCATTGGACGATCGAGGGGGCGCAGATCTCCCAGTTCGAAAACCACATTCGTGCCATCTGTGGCCTGCCGCTCGGCGACACCGCCCTCACCGGCAGCGACGTGACGATGACCAACCTGATCGGCGACGACGCCTGGGACGACGCATTGACCCAGCCCGGCGCCCATCTTCATCTCTACGGCAAGGGCACCGCCCGCCCCGGTCGCAAGATGGGACACGTCACCCGCATCCTGCGCTGAAGCGGCTTTCCAACCGCTCCAGTGAGATGACACGGGATTGCCCCCGTTCGTCTCGAATAACCGCCCAGCAGCGGCAACGCCGCGTATCGAGAGACACGTCATCCCCGCGCGGCACTGTCTCGACACGAACGGATCAGGATGATGTCTTCCTGATCCGGCTCTCACCCCGCCGGGTCGCGCGGCAGCCCGCGAAAGGCGGGTAGTTCGAAGATCACGGGGATGGTCAGCGGCACATCGACCACGGTGTTACCGCGCATGACCGGCTTCAGCCGAAACAGGTGTATCATCGCCAGCGCGGCCTTGCCGAAGCCGACCCCCTGCGGATGCTCCTCTGCCACCACACAGCGCCGGGGTGGGCCGGGCCGCGGCACGATGCACGCCAGCACGACGCGCCCGCTCAACCGCTCCTTTATCGCCTGGCGCGGCCAATAGGGCTCCATCTGCCGCCGTGTCGGCATGACGATCCACGCGGCGCGCTGCATCGCCGCAC